>CALMQC010000263.1 GCA_937871895.1 uncultured Roseateles sp.
TCGCCATCTCGGGCGGCAGCTCCATCACGCCCAACTCGCCCGGCGGCGCGGCCATGCCGGCGGGCAGAGCGCCAGGCTCGGCCGCCACCGGCCGCACGCGCTCGAACTCGCCCTCGGCCATGTCGAACAGCTCGTGCTGCGACACCAACACCGGGTGCACGGGGCGTTCCCACAGGCCGTCGAGCAGCGCGGCGAGGTCGGGCTGGTGCTGCAGCCAGCGGCGCACGTCCGTGGTGGTGATGCCGGTGGAGCCGAGCGTGACGCGCTGGCGGTCGGCCTGCTGCAGCGCACGGTTGAACTGGCTGGCCATGGCCAGCAAACGCGCCTGCGCCAGGCCCAACTCTCGCGCCAGGCGCTCCAACCGCGCCTCGCCGGCCTCCTCGGCCTGGACCATGATGGCGCCGAGCGCTTCGCTCGCGCGGTCCACAAGAGTCAGCGCCTTCTCAAAGCGCTCACGCGCGCGGCGCAACGCGAACTCGCTACCGCTGGCAATCGCGTCGGCAAACTCGTCATACAGCCGCGCCAATTGCGCGAGCAGGTGCTGCAGCTGCGCCGGCTGCAAGGTGCCCAGTTGATGCGCCCCGGCCACGCCCGCCAGCAGCGAGGCCAAATCGCCATCCGCCGCCGGCCCTTGGGTGAAGGGCGCCAGCATGCCGACGAGCTGCTGCGCCAGCGGCGTGACGGAATAGGTCTGCGCCGACGCATCCCAGGCCAGCAGCTCGGCCTCGCGCAGGCGCTTGAGGACCAACTCCAGCGCTTCGTCCTTGAGCACATGGAAGTGCCGGTTCAAGGTCTCGCGCGTCAGGCGCGACTCGGTCAGGCCAAGGATCTCCAAAAAGACCCAGAGCCGCAGCCGCACCAGCGCCGCCGGCCCGTGAAAGAGCGCCCGCTGCGCCGCCAGCAGCGCCTCGTGGCGATCCAGCTGCCACCACAGCAGGGCCTCCTGGGGCACGCTCTGGTCGCGAAAGAAATCTTCGACCCGGCCGCCCTCGTCGGGCTCGGGGATCTGGGGCGTGTCGGACATGGGGCGGCGATTATCCGGG
Organism: uncultured Roseateles sp.; assembly: GCA_937871895.1. GTDB lineage: Bacteria > Pseudomonadota > Gammaproteobacteria > Burkholderiales > Burkholderiaceae_C > Pelomonas. The sequence continues at coordinate 1,044 of CALMQC010000263.1, forward strand.
CTGGACCCCGGGCACCCAGGCGGGCTGGCCCAGGGCGGGCCTGCCGAAAACCCTGTCCCAAAAGACGCATCAGCGTCGGTCCGACTGCTGGATAGCATGGCGCCCTCTCACCTGCTGGAGCTTCCCCATGCGTACCTCCACTTTGGCCTCGCTGCTCGCCCTTGCATTGAGCACCCCAGCCCTGGCCGCCCCGCCGGCCTGCCCCTACACGCCTGACCAGCTCGCCAAGACGCTGGGTGGCAGCTTCGAGCCGGGCAAAGAAGAGCCCGGCATGGGCGGCACCAGCTGCAAATACAACGGCAAGAGCAGCGCGGGTCTGTCGGTCTGGGTCATCGTGCTGCACCCCGGTGGCAGCCAGGACATGATGCGCACCATGACGGCCGGCGGCCCCAAGGCCAAGTTCGAGCCCATTGCGGGCGATGCCGACGGCGCGGCCCGCGTGCGCGCGGCCGACCCCAATCTGGTGGACGTCAGCTACAAGCGAAGCGGCCATGTGGTCTTCCTGCGCAGCCTGGGCCTCGACCACGAGCCCGACGCCGCCAAGCGCGAGGCCCGCGCCAGCGAGCTTGCCGCCAAGCTGCTCAAGCTGCCGCGCCTGCCCTGATGGGCGTTGAGCGCCGGCGAATGCTGTGATCAATCGCCTGCAAGCCTGAGGCTGACCGGCGGATCTAAGCTGGCGGCATGAGCTCAACAGCACGTCTCCCCACCTTCTTCCTCTCCCACGGCGGCGGGCCCTGGCCCTGGATGGACGGGCCCTTCCGGGAGCGCTATGCGCGGCTGGAGGCCTCATTGGCCGGCCTGCCGGCCACGCTGCCCTTCCGGCCCAAGGCTGTGCTGATGGTCTCGGCCCACTGGGAGGAAGCCGCCTTCACCGTGCAAAGCAGCGCGCACCCAGGCATGGTGTACGACTACGGCGGCTTCCCGCCGCACACCTACCGCATCGTCTACCCGGCGCCCGGTGCGCCCGAGCTGGCGGCGCGTGTGGCAGGGTTGATCGAGGCGGGCGGGCTGCCGGCAGCGCTCGATGCCGAGCGCGGCTACGACCACGGCGCCTTCTGCACCGCCTACCCGATGTACCCGCAGGCGGACGTGCCGATGTTGCAGCTCTCGCTGCGCATGGGGCTGGACCCGGCCGAGCACCTCGCGCTGGGCCGGCTGCTCGCGCCGCTGCGGGACGAAGGCGTCTTGATCATCGGCAGCGGCTTCAGCTTCCACAACCTGCGCTTGCTGGGCGAGGCGGGGCGTGGCCCTTC
>CALMQC010000264.1 GCA_937871895.1 uncultured Roseateles sp.
TCGTCCAGGCGAGCGACTTCGCCGCCACCCAACAACTTTGCCGCGCCGCAGGCCAGCCCTATGCGCTGGGCATCCACCCGCTCTACACGCCGCAGGCGCGGAACGAGGACCTGGGCTTGCTGGACGACATGCTGGCCGCTGCCGCCCACGACCCATTGCTGGTGGCGGTGGGCGAGATCGGGCTGGACTTCTTTGTGCCGGGCCTGGATGCCGAGCGCCAGCAGTTCTTCTATGCCGCGCAGCTCAAGCTGGCCGCCAAGCACGGTCTGCCGGTGATCCTGCATGTGCGGCGGAGCAGCGACCAGCTCCTGGCCGGACTGCGGCGCACGCGGGTGGTGGGCGGCATTGCGCATGCCTTCAACGGCAGCCGGCAGCAGGCGGAGGCGTTCGTGGAGCTGGACTTCGCGCTCGGCTTTGGCGGCGCGATGACCTTTGAGCGGGCGCTGCAGATACGCCGGCTGGCGGCCGAGCTGCCGGCCGAGGCCATCGTGCTGGAGACGGACGCGCCGGACATCCCGCCGCAGTGGCTGTACCTGACGGCGGAGCAACGCGCGGCCGGGGCGCGCAGCCGCAATGAGCCGGCTGAGCTGCCGCGCATCGCCGAGACGCTCGCCGCGTTGCGCGGTTGGACCTTGGCTGAAACGGCGGCCGTCACCTGCGCCAACGCACGCCGCGTTCTGCCCAAGCTCGCCCCATGCTGAGCCAAGGCTTGGCGCCGGTGTGGCGGGCAGACGCTGAGCTGCTGCTCCTGGGCAGCTTCCCCGGCCAAGCCAGCCTGGCAGCAGCGCAGTACTACGCGCATCCGCGCAACAGCTTCTGGCCGCTGGTGGCGGCCTTGATCCAGCAGCCCGATCTGCCGCAGCTGCCCTATGCCGAGCGGCTGGAGACCTTGAAGCAGCACCGCGTGGCGCTCTGGGACGTGGTGGACCGCTGCGTGCGGCCGGGCAGCCTGGACAGCGACATCCGCGAGGCAACCCCGACCCAGCTTGCCGACCTGGTGGCGCGGCTGCCGCATTTGCGGGCGATTGGCTGCAATGGAGGACTCGCGCACCGGCAAGCGCGGGCGGCCTTGCCGGCGTGCCAAGTGCCGTTGATTGCCCTGCCGTCCAGCAGCCCGGCGATGGCGAGCCTGAGCTTTGCTGCCAAGCGCGAGCGCTGGCTGGCGCTGCTGGCGCCTCTCAGAAGTTGAGTTCGAGCGTGACGACGTCGCCCACGTTCAAGCGGCCAGCACCGTCCCCGCGCGCATTGACGCCAAAAATCGTCGGGCCATTAGGCTGGCGTTGCTGGCTGAGCGCAGCGAGGGCCTGGCCAAAGCGCTCGTCCAGTACGGCGGTGGCGGGGTCGATGGAAGGCATGACGCAGCGCACGCAGGGGGCAGTGAAACTGAGCCGGGCCTCCGGCGCGATCAGGCGCAGGGCCTGCTCTTCAAGGAAGGGCGGAAAGTCCTCGCCATCGAGAGCCTCCAGCACGACGTTGACGCGGGCACGGCGGGCGCGCATGTGCACCTCGGGCGTGGCGTGCTGCCAGGCATCGAGCGTGGGCTGGCTGATGAGGTGAATGGGGTTGGGCGCCAGGTGGCGGGCGCAGTCTTCGCTCAGGCGCACAAGGCTGAGCGGCTCGCCGGTGGCGCGCATCAAGAGTGCGGCGGCCTCGGGGCCGGCGTCGAGGGCTTCAAAGCTGTTCCATTGCTTGGCCGTGTCGTCCCAGGCGCGGATGGTGACGCTGCGGCCAGCGTGTGGAGCGAGCGTGAGTTCGCTGCCGTCGCGGCCCAGCAGGTGCAGGCCGGCCTCGCCCACCTGGCGGGCCTGCACCCAGGTCAGGCGCGGCAGGCCACCCATCCACTGCAGCTCGGCGGCGGAGTTGACGACGGCCCAGCGCCGGTCGCCCACGGGGCGGCCCTCAGCGTCGAGCACCAGGGTCTTGAGCGACTCGCCCGAGCAGGACTTGACCGGGTAGCGCCAGAGCGACTGGATGCGGGCTTGCATGGCGAGGGGCTCAGCTGCGCAGGCCAAGCCCATAGGGCGCAAAGCGCTCGCGCGGCGCGATGGGCGTCTCGGGCAGCGGGTAGCCGGCGGCGGCGAAGGTGGCGACGATGGTCTTGTAGGTGTCGAAGTAGACCTGCCAGTAGTGGTCGTTGTGGCAGTAGGGGCGCACGGTGAGCTGCGGGCCTTCCAGCGTGATGGCGAGGATCTCGATCTCGGGTGCCGGCTCAGCCACCACGTTGGCGATGGCGGCGATGGGGCCACGCAGCCGGGCGATGGCCTCCAGTGGGTCCACGCCATTGGCCAGGCGCACGGCGGTGTCCACGCGCCGGTAGGGCAGGGCCGAGTAGTTCTGGATCACGCCATTGACGATGGCGTTGTTGCCAACGATGGTGCGCACGTTCTCCAGCGTGACCAGGGTGGTGGTGAAGAGCCCGATCTCCCGCACCCAGCCGGTGACGGAGCCGGCGGTGACGTAGTCGCCCACCTTGAAGGGGCGCTGCAGCTGCATGAAGACGCCCGCCGCAAAGTGCGTGAGCATGCCGCCCCAGGCCGTGCCGACTGCCAGGCCAGCGCCGGCCAGCAGCGCCGCGAAGCTGGTGGTCTTGACGCCAAAGATGTCGAGGATGGCCAAGACCAGGCCGATGTTGAGCGCCACCCGCAGGATGGCACGCAGGTAGTGGGCCAGCGTGGCGTCCACCTTGGCGCCGCGCTTGAGGGCGCTGCTGAAGAGCTTGAGGCCGAGGGCGATGAGCCAGCGCCCGACGATCCAGGCGGCCAGCGCGGCCAGCACCTTGAGGCCGAAGTCGGCGCCCTGGGTGCTGAGGAGGTGCCAGAGGGAGTCCGTGTTGATGCCGCTCATGCGATGCAGTTCGTGAATCAGTGCGCGCGGATCGTCGCATGCCAGGGGCGGATCGGAACAGCGGCGGGCCTATGCTGCTCGGCAATGAAAGCAACGACACCGTGGGCGGAAGCGACGCTCAGCGAGTTTGACGGCGTGCGCTTCCTCCACCTCGATTCAATCTGGGTGCAGGGGGCGATGCGCATCCGCAAGCCCAACCAGCTGGAGCTGGAGTACGTGCAGCGCATGATGGCCTGGCTGCTGTGGCGCGACCTGGACGCGCTGGAGCGCGAGGCGGGCGCGCTGCATGCCGTGCAGCTGGGCCTCGGAGCCGCCGCGCTGACGCGCTTTTGTCTGCACGAGCTGCGCGTGCGCACGACGGCTGTCGAGATCAACCCGAGCGTGATCGCGGCCTGCCGACAGTGGTTCCGCCTGCCCCCGGACGGGCCGCGCCTGACGGTGCTGAACCAGGACGCCCGCCAATGGGTGGATGACCCCGCCCACCTGCAGACCGTGGACGCCTTGAATGTCGACCTGTATGACCACGAGGCCGCGTCCCCCGTGCTGGACGACGAGGACTTCTATGCCGGCTGCCGCAGCGTGCTGCAGCACGGGGGCCTGATGACGGTCAACCTGTTCGGCCGCCGTGCCAGCTTTGCGCGCAGCAGCCTGCGCATCGCCAAGGTGTTTGGTTCGGACCAGGTCTGGCAGCTGACGCCGACCAAGGAGGGCAACACGGTGCTGGTGGCCGGCCGCAGCGTGCGTGTGCCTGACCGCGAGACGTTGCTGGCCCGCGCCGCTACGATCGAATCCCGCTACCGGCTGCCGGCCCGCAAGTGGCTGCGCCTGGTGCGTCCGCTCCCGATGAGCATCCTGCAAGGGCTTCAGACATGAACGCCAAGACCGCCACCACGCCCAAGCCCATGCCTGGCGCCAAAGCCCCTGCTTTGGCCGGCAAGCCCGAAGGCCGGCTCGACTGGCGCAGCTGCCTGCACTGGCTGCTGGAGGATGGCCTGATCGACCAGGAGCAGGTGCTGCGCACCGAGGCCCGCTTCGCGGCGGGCGACAGCGCCTTGCACCCGCTGGTGCGCCTGGGCCATGCCAACCTCGTGCGCCTGGCCAATGGCAAGCCGCTGGACGTGGATGCGCTGACCGAATGGCTGGCCAGCCGCGCGCGCCTGCCTTACCTGCGCATCGATCCGCTGAAGGTGGACGTGGGCCGCGTGGGTGACGTGATGTCCATCGGTTATGCCGAGGCCAAGCGCTGCCTGCCGGTGCAGTTCGGCATCACCGAGGTGACCATCGCCACCAGCGAGCCCTTCGACACGGCTTGGGTGGCGCAGATCGAGTCCCACGTGCGCAAGCCGGTGAAGTTGGTGGTGGCCAACCCGCTGGACGTGGCGCGCTTCACCACAGAGTTCTTCACGCTGGCGCGCTCGGTGCGCGCGGCGGTCAAGGCGGGCGAGCAAAGCCAGATTGCCAGCTTCGAACAGCTGGTGGAGCTGGGCAAGAGCAACAAGGCGCTGGATGCCAACGACCAGGGCGTGGTGCAGGTGGTGGACTGGCTCTGGCAATACGCCTTTGACCAGCGCGCCAGCGACATCCACCTGGAGCCGCGCCGCGAGATGGGGCTGATCCGCTTCCGCATCGACGGCGTGCTGCACACGGTCTACCAACTGCCACCCACGGTGCTGGCGGCCATGACCTCGCGCATCAAGCTGCTCGGGCGCATGGACGTGATCGAGAAGCGCCGCCCGCTGGACGGCCGCATCAAGACCCGCAAC
>CALMQC010000265.1 GCA_937871895.1 uncultured Roseateles sp.
GGTAGACTCGACGCCCCCTTGCGAAGGAGTACACCATGTCGTTGATGGGTCAGATGATGCAGCAGCCGCTGCTGATCTCGTCGCTGCTGCAGCACGCGGCGCGGCACTTCCCGAATGTGGAGATCGTCAGCAAACGGGTCGAGGGCGATGTGCACCGCTCGACCTGGGCCGCCGTGGCGCGGCGTTCGCGCCAGTTCGCGCAGGCCATGGCCCGGCTGGGCTGCGTGCCCGGCGACCGCATCGCCACCCTGGCCTGGAACGGCTACCGCCACCTGGAGATCTATTACGGCAGCTCGGGCTCAGGCCTGGTCTGCCACACCATCAATCCGCGCCTCTTCCCCGAGCAGATCGCCTGGATCGCCAACGATGCGCAGGACGCGGTGCTGTGCTTTGACCTGAACTTCCTGCCCCTGGTCGAGAAGCTCGCGCCGCAGCTGACCAGCGTGCGGCACTTCGTGCTGATGGTGGGGCGCTCGCACATGCCGGCCGCGAGCAGCCTGCCGAATCTGCTGTGCTTTGACGAGCTGGTGGACCTTGAAGACGGCGCCTACACCTGGCCGCAGTTGGACGAGAACACGGCGTCCAGCATTTGCTACACCTCGGGCACCACGGGCAAGCCCAAGGGCGCCGTCTACAGCCACCGCTCCACGCTCTTGCATGCCTACGCCTCGGCCCTGCCCGACGCGATGAACTGCTCGGCCCGCGACACCATCTTGCCGGTGGTGCCGATGTTCCACGTCAACGCCTGGGGCCTGCCGTATTCATGCGCGCTGGTGGGGGCCAAGCTGGTGCTGCCTGGCCCGCACCTCGACGGCAAGAGCCTCTACGAGCTCTTCGAGAGCGAGGGCGTCACCTTCAGCGCCGGCGTGCCCACGGTGTGGCTGGGCCTCATCACCTACGTCAAGTCGCAGGGGCTCAAGTTCAGCAGCTTCAAGCGCACGGTGATTGGCGGCTCGGCCTGCCCGCCGGCCATGATGAAGACGCTGCAGGAGGACTTTGGCGTCGAGGTCATCCATGCCTGGGGCATGACCGAACTGTCGCCGCTGGGGACGCTCTCCAAACTCGGCACCCAGCAGCTCAAGCTGCCGCCCAACGAGCAGCGCAAGCTGCTGGAGAAGCAGGGCCACGTCATCTACGGCATCGACATGACCATCATCGACGACGACGGCCACGCCTTGCCCTGGGACGGGCAAAGCGCCGGCAACCTCGTCGTGCGCGGTGGGTGGGTCATCGACCGCTACTACGGCAGCGAGGCCTCGCCGCTGGTCAGCGTGGATGGCGAGCCCGGCTGGTTCCCCACCGGCGACGTGGCCACCATCGACGCCCATGGCTTCATGCAGATCACCGACCGCAGCAAGGACGTGATCAAGTCCGGCGGCGAGTGGATCAGCTCCATCGACCTCGAAAACATCGCCATGGCCCACCCGGCCGTGCACGAAGCCGCCGTCATTGCCGCCAAGCATCCCAAGTGGGACGAGCGCCCACTGCTCGTCGTCGTCAAGAAGCCCGACGCCAGCGTCAGCCGCGAGGAGTTGCTCGCCTTTTACGAGGGCCGCATCGCCAAGTGGCAGATCCCTGACGACGTGGTCTTTGTGGCCGAGTTGCCGCACACCGCCACCGGCAAGATCCAGAAGCTCAAGCTGCGCGACCAGCTCAAGGACCACGTCCTCGCTCAGTCTCCTGCGTGACTAGGGCCTGTTGACACCACGGGAATGGGTCGCGTTGTGACCAAAACGGCCGCAGGCAAGGCG
>CALMQC010000266.1 GCA_937871895.1 uncultured Roseateles sp.
TGGGCGGGGCCATGGTGGTGCCGCTGAACGCGCTGCTGCAGCACCGGGGCCACCAGCTGCTGGCGGCGGGCAGCTCCATCGCGGTGCAGGGCTTCAACGAAAACCTGAGCGTGCTGGTGATGCTGGGCGTCTATGCGCTCTGTCTGCACCAGGGGCTGGACATCGTCAGCCTGCTGTGCGGCCTCGGCCTGCTGGTGGCCACGTCGCTGGGGGCCCTGCTGCTGCGCACGCGGGCGCTGCAGCTCGGGGTGGTCAGGACTGGCTGAGCCGCATCTGACTCAGCGCGCTGCGGATCTCGCGGCGAGTGATGGAGTCCTCCAGCACCGTCTCGAACTGGCTGACGATCTCTGCCCAGCTCAGGCGCAGTGCGGTGCGCCGCGCGCCAGCGCCCAGGCGACGGCGGGTGGCCAGGTCTTGCCCCGCCTGCAGCGCGGCGGCGACGAAGGCGGCTTCGCTCTCGTCCTGCGCCAGCACGCCATTGAGGCCGGTGTCGATCAGCTCGCCCGCTGCCGCGCTGCGGAAGGCGGCCACCGCGCAGCCGCTGGCCAGGGCCTCGGTGGTGACGTTGCCAAAGGTCTCGGTCAGGCTGGGGAAGAGGAAGACATCAAGGCTGGCGTAGTGGGTGGCCAGGTCATCGCCGCTGCGCTGGCCGACGAAGTGCGCCTCGGGCACGCGGGCCAGCAGCTCGGCGCGCATGGGCCCGTCGCCCACCCACACCAGGCGGGAACGCGGGTGCTGGCGCAGCAGGGCGCGGAAGGCGGCCACCACGGCCGCCAGGTTTTTCTCGGGCGCCAGGCGGCCGACGTAGCCGCAGACGAGGTCGTCCGGCCCGGCGCCCCACTCGCCGCGCAGCATGTCGCTGCGGCGGGCGGGGTCAAAACGCTGGGTGTCCACGCCCCGGCCCACCACGTGCAGGCGCTCGAAGCCCTGGTCGGCCAGCAGGCGGCGGATGTGCTCGGTGGGCGCCATGGTGGCGTCGCAGCGGTTGTGGAACTTGCGCAGGTAGCCAAGGATGGCCTTGGAAAAAAGGCCCACCTTGTAGTGGCGGCCGTAGGCGTGGAAGTTGGTGCGGTAGTCCGACGTGACGGGCAACTCCAGGTGCTGCGCCGCCTGCAGGGCCGACCAGCCGAGCGGCCCCTCGGTGGCGATGTGCACCACGTCGGGCCGGTGCTTGGCCCACAGCTGCACCAGCGCGCGCTTGGACGGCACGCCCATGCGCAGATTGGGGTAGAGCGGCACCGGCAGGCCGCGCGTTAGCACCTCGTCCACATGGGTATTGGCGCCCGAGGCATGGGCGGGCTGGCGCGGGCGGATCAACTGCACGTCGTGATTGCGGCGGTGCAGCTCGTCCACCACGCGCGCCATCGACATGGCGACGCCGTTGACCTCGGGCGGGTAGGTCTCGGTCACCACCGCCAGGCGGCGCGAGTGGCGCGGGGCGGGCAGCTCCTTGACGTCAAAGTCCCGGGGCGCGGCGGTGAGGGTGGTGGCGGCGG
>CALMQC010000267.1 GCA_937871895.1 uncultured Roseateles sp.
TCCCGGATGGAGATTTCGGTGCTGGGCACGGGCAAGCCGATGCTGCCATTGAACTCGCGCAGATCCAGCGGGTTGATCGTGGCCACCGGCGAGGTCTCGGACAGGCCATAGCCCTCCACCACCGGGCAGCCGGTCACCTGCAGCCAGCGCTCGGCCGTGGCCTGCTGCACGGCCATGCCGCCGCCGTTGGAGATGACCAATTCGCTGAAGTCCAATTGCCTGAACCGAGCGTCATTGGCCAGCGCGTTGAAGAGCGTGTTGACTGCCGGGAAGACGTTGATGCGGTGCCCACGCAAGGCCTCCACCACGCTGCCGAGATCGCGCGGGTTGGGGATCAGGATGTTCAGAAAGCCCAGGCGCGTGCCGAGCATGTAGCAGGCCGTCAGCGCGAAGATGTGATAGAGCGGCAGCGCGCAGACGATGACGACCTGCTTGCCGGGTTCGAGCCGCTTGAGCATGGGCTGAAACCAGGCGTCTGACTGCAGGATGTTGGCCACGACATTGCGATGCAGCAGCGTGGCGCCCTTGGACACACCCGTGGTCCCGCCGGTGTATTGCAGGAAGGCCACGTCGTCGCCGTTCAGACTTGGCTCCCGCCAATGCAGGCACGCACCTTCGTCCAGCATGGCGTTGAAGCGCAGCACCCGGCGCTCCGGCCCGGTCGGCAGCTTGTACTCAGGCACCGCGCCTTTGAGGTGACGCAGCAGGAAGTTCACCAACTGCCCCTTCCACCAGGGCAGCATGTCGCCCACCGACGCCAGCACCACATGCTGCACCGGCGTCTCATCGATGACTTCGGCCAGCGTGTGTGCAAAGTTCTCCAGCACGATGATGGCCTTGGCGCCGGAGTCCTTCAGCTGGTGTTCCAGCTCGCGCGCGGTGTAGAGCGGGTTCACGTTCACCACCACCATGCCGGCGCGCAGGATGCCGGCGATGGCCACCATGTACTGCAGCAGGTTGGGCATCATCACCGCCACCCGGTCGCCACGGCTCAGGCCCTGCGCCTGCAGCCAGGCCGCCAGGTGCTGGGAGTGCCGATCCAGCGCTGCAAAGCTCATGCGCTGCCCCAGGCAGATGGCAGCATCGCGGTCGGCAAAGCGGCGGAAGGATTCGCCCAGCAGCGCGATCAGCGACGGGTAGGCGCCTGCGTCGATCTCGGCTGGCACGCCGGCCGGGTAGCTGCGCAGCCAGGGGCGCTGCGCGTCCAGCGGTGCGGCCGCATTTGGCGCCGCCTGCGCCGGTTCCAGTAGTTCACTCATGCGCAAAACTCCAAGGCATGCATGCGGCCATGCTGGCGTGGTGTCGCTCCATGGCCTAGGGGAGTTGCCCTAGCGATGGCGCTGCGGCGGCGGTCGATGCCGGGTCAAACAGGGCCTGCACCAAGGCCTCCTCGCGTGCCCGCACCGTGCTCAAGAACTCCGCGGCCCCGCGCATCGTCTTGAAGGTGTCGAATCCACACTCCAGGAAATGCTGCAAGTCAGCCAGCCCGGCCAGTTGTGCCGGCCCGCGCATCATGCGCAGCGACTGGCGCAGCAACGGCTTGCGGGTCAAGGCGTCCAGCGCTGTGCCGACGGCGACCGTCAGGTCAATCTGCGCCTGCCGGCCCGGCGCATCACCGCATTGGCGCCATGCCTGCGCGTAGGCGGCTGCGTCGATGGACGGCACGGCCAGCGCCTTGGCCAACTGCGTGTCCAGCCGCTCCGACAGCGCGTGCAGCGCGGCCAGTTGCCGCACCGTGTCCACCACCTCGGCCGGGAACAGCCGCACCAGCGCCGGCACGATGCGCGCGAACTGCGCGTCCCGCGCCCGGAAGTCTTTGGGGCCGTACAGCTCCTCCAGGAAGAAACCTGCTGCCGCTGCATAGCGTGGCGTGGCCAGCAGATCGGCATAGCTATGCCTGAAGCGAGCCTGCTGGTAGCGCTTCAGCGCCACTACCCGCGCCGCCAGTGCCGGGTCGCGGTCACGTGCGTGGCGCTCTGCCTCGACCACCTGCAGGTCGTGCTGGATCAATTCGGCGGCGCGTGGGTCCATGCGGGAGAGGCATCAGGGGCGGAGGCTAGCGGGCCATCGATTGTCTGCGGCCACGCGCTCCCGCCCTGCCTACACTCGACCGCATGAACGCCGCCTGGCAACGCCTTTGGAGCCTGCTGCGCCTCGGCGGCGCTATCGCGCTCTTCGCCCGAGGTGAGCCTGCCTGGGCACTTGCCCTGCTGCTGGCCACCCCGCTGGGTCTGCTCCTGCTCTTCCTCACCCTCGTCCCGCCCGGCCCGGCGCAGCGGCGGGCCAGCCTGGCGCAACGGCTGCGCGCCTGGGCGCGCGAGTGCCTCGTCAACGAGCGCGTGTTTGGCCTGGACCAACCCTGGCGCGCCGGCGTGCAGGGCGCCGCCTTGGCCGCCAGCGCTG
>CALMQC010000268.1 GCA_937871895.1 uncultured Roseateles sp.
CATGGCCGACCCGACCCCTGACGAAGTCCGTTCCTACATCGCCGCCGGCCTGCCCTGCGAGCACCTGGAGGTCGAGGGCGATGGCCGGCATTTCTTCGCCACCATCGTCACGGCCGAATTTGCGGGCCTGTCGCGTGTGCGGCGCCACCAGCGGGTCTATGCAGCCCTGGGCGAGCGCATGAAGGAACAGATCCACGCCCTCTCGATGAAGACCCTGACGCCCGAGGAGTGGCGCACCGCATGATCACGCTCGCTCTCTCCAAAGGCCGCATCTTTCAAGAGACCCTGCCCCTGCTGGCCGCAGCCGGCATCGAGGTCCTGGAAGACCCCGAGACCTCGCGCAAGCTGATCCTCGCCACCAACAAGCCTGACGTCCGCGTGGTGCTGGTGCGCGCCAGCGATGTGCCCACCTATGTGCAATACGGCGGTGCCGACCTCGGCGTGGCCGGGCGCGATGTGTTGCACGAGCAGGCGCTGGCCAGCGATGGCGCGCCTGGCCTCTACCAGCCGCTCGATCTCAAGATCGCCCGCTGCCGCATGAGCGTGGCCACGCGCGTGGACTTCGACTACGCCGCCGCCATCAAGCAGGGCTCGCGCATCCGCGTGGCCACCAAGTACACCGAGACCGCCCGCCAGCACTTCGCCGACAAGGGTGTGCATGTGGACCTCATCAAGCTCTACGGCTCGATGGAGCTGGCCCCGCTGACCGGTCTGGCCGACGCCATCGTCGACCTCGTCTCCACCGGCGGCACGCTCAAGGCCAACAAGCTCGTCGAGGTCGAGTCCTTCATGGAGATCTCGTCACGCCTCGTCGTCAACCAGGCCGCCCTCAAGCTCAAGCGCGACAAGCTGCGCGCCTTGATCGACGCCTTTGCCTCGGCCGTTCCCGCATGATCAAGCTGCGCCAACTCGACACCGCCAGCGCCTCCTTCGAGGCCGACTTCGAGCGACTGCGCCACTGGTCCGAGGACACCGACGCCGCCATCGAAGGCCGCGTGGCCGAGATCCTGGCCGACGTGCGTACGCGCGGCGATGCGGCGCTGCTCGACTACACCGCCCGCTTTGACCGCCTCCAGGCCACCAGCGTGGCCGAACTGCAGATCAGCGCGGGCGAGCTGAAAGCCGCGTTCGACGGCCTACCCCACGCTCAGGCGCAAGCGCTGCAAGCCGCCGCAGGGCGTGTGCGCCGGTATCACGAGCGCCAACTGGAGGCCTGTGGCCGCAGCTGGACCTACCGCGACGACGACGGCAGCCTGCTCGGGCAGAAGGTCACGCCGCTCGACCGCGTCGGCATCTACGTGCCCGGTGGCAAGGCCACCTACCCCAGCAGCGTGTTGATGAACGCCCTGCCCGCCCACGTGGCCGGCGTCGGCGAGATCATCATGGTCGTGCCCACGCCCGATGGCACCCGCAATCCGCTGGTGCTGGCCGCCGCCCACGTGGCCGGCGTGCACCGTGTCTTCACCATCGGCGGCGCGCAGGCCGTGGCGGCGCTGGCCTATGGCACCGCCACCGTGCCGCGCGTGGACAAGATCACCGGCCCCGGCAATGCCTATGTGGCCTCGGCCAAGAAGCATGTGTTCGGACAGGTCGGCATCGACATGATTGCCGGCCCGAGCGAGATCCTGGTGCTGGCCGATGGCAGCACGCCGCCCGACTGGGTGGCCATGGACCTCTTCAGCCAGGCAGAGCACGATGAGCTGGCGCAGAGCATCCTGCTCTGCCCGGACGCCGCCTACCTCGCCGCCGTGCGCGCAGCCATCGAGCGCCTGCTGCCCGAGATGCCGCGCAAAGCCATCATCCAGGCCTCGCTCGAAGGGCGCGGCGCCCTGGTGCTGACAAGGTCGATGCAAGAGGCCTGCGAGATCAGCAACCGCATTGCCCCCGAGCACCTGGAGGTGGCGGCCGCCGAGCCGCAGCGCTGGGAGCCGCTGCTCAAGCACGCGGGGGCCATCTTCCTGGGCGCCTACACCAGTGAGTCGCTGGGCGACTACTGCGCCGGCCCCAACCACGTGCTGCCCACCAGCGGCACTGCGCGCTTCTCGTCGCCGCTGGGCGTCTACGACTTTCAGAAGCGCTCCAGCCTCATCGAGGTCAGCGAAGCCGGCGCACAACTGCTCGGACCCATTGCCGCTGAGCTGGCGTATGGCGAGGGCCTGCAGGGCCACGCACGAGCGGCCGAACTGCGGCTCAAACGCTGAGCCGCGCGCCCGCGCCTTTTCCCGCTTTCGATCGGGATCAACCAGCATCCTCAAGGCCGGTCCGCGCGTCTAGACTCGCCAGATGGGTGGGTTAGGTCGTCGCAGTTTCTTGCTCGCGGGCGTGGGCGCCAGTTCGGGCGCCAGGGCCTTGCCCATGCAGCTGCGCGTGCCCTTCCTGGGCGATGGCGCGCAAGCCGATCTGCCCTACCCCGCCCAGCTGCTGCAGCGCGCGTTTGAAGCCACTGGCCGCTCGGTCACCCTCCACCCAGCGCCGGTCGCCCTGCCGCAGGCCCGGGCCTTGTTGTCGCTGGGGCGCCAGGACGGTGGGCTGGATGTGCTCTGGTGCCTGACCTCGGCCCGGCGCGAGGCCGCTGCCCGGCCCATCCGGGTGCCCATCGACAAAGGCCTGATCGGCTGGCGCCTGCTGCTGGCCCGGCCTGGGCTGGCCGCCAAGCTTGCAGCCGTGCGCAGCGTGGCCGAGTTGAAGGCCTTCCGGCTCGTGCACGGGCTGGACTGGCCGGACACCCAGGTGCTGCAGGACGCCGGCCTCAAGGTGAGCACCTCGGGCAACTTCGAAGCCATGTTCCGCCAGTTGCAGCTCGGCCGTGTGGATGCCTTCCCCCGCTCCGTCGCCGAGATCTGGAACGAGGCCAAGCGCTTTGAAAGCGAGTTCGTCGTCGTGCCCGAGGTCGCGCTGAGCTACCCGGCCGCCGTCTACTTCTTCGTCGCCCCGGAGCGCCCGGACCTCGCCAATGCCATCGAGCAAGGCCTGCAACGCCTGATCGCCAGCGGCGAGTTCGACCGCTTCTTCCTCAGCCACCACCAAAGCTATCTGCAGCTGGCGCAGCTCAACCACCGCCACGTACTGCCGCTGCACAACGGCCGGCTGCCGCCGCAAACGCCCACCGAGCGACCGGAGCTGTGGTTCCAGCCCCTTTGAGCGCTGCGCCGCCCAGAAGCACGACATCAGCACAACACGAAACTCGTGCAACACGAACTTCGTGATACACTGACTTCGTGAAAAACGTGACTGTCTCGATGGACGATGCCGTGGCCGAGTGGGCCCGGCTGGAGGCCGCACGGCAGAACACCAGCGTCTCGCGCCTGCTGGGCGAGGTCTTGCTCGACAAGATGCGCCACGACGACGCCTACGAGCGCGCCTTCCAGGATTGGATGCACCGCGAGCGGACCTGGGCGTCCGACGGCACGCCCTACCCGCCCCGAAGCGGCTTGTAAGACTCCGATGACAGACCCCGTCTTCATCGATACCAGCGTGCTGCTCGCCAGCGAGGACGGCGCCCGCCCCAACGAGCGCCAGCGGGTGCTGGCCTGGCTGCAGCAGCTCTGGGCCGAGCGCACCGGCCGGCTCTCGACCCAGGTGCTGCAGGACTTCTACCTCACCGCCACCCGCCGCCTCACGCCCCCCATGCCCCAGGGCGACGCGCGCGCCGAGGTGCGCCGCTACCAGCACTGGCAGCCTTGGGCGCCAGACCAGGCGACGGTCGAATCGGCCTGGTCGCTGGAAAGCCGCTTTGGCTTGGCTTTTGCCGACGCCCTGATCGTGGCCGCCGCCAAGGCCCAGGGCTGCACCCGTCTGCTCAGCCTCGCACTGCCGCACGACGCGCAGTTCGACAGCGTCCAGGTTCTCAACCCCCTACACACCGCCCCATGACTGCCCGCCTTGACCAAGCCCTCGCTCGCATCCGGCCTGACGTGCGCGCCGCGCACGCCTACCAGGTGCAGCCGAGCCATGGCGTCGTCAAGCTCGACATCATGGAGAACCCCTTCCGCCTGCCTCTACCCTTGCAGCTCAAGCTCGGCGCGCGGCTGGGCGCCGTGGCGCTGAACCGCTACCCGGCCGAGCGCACCGGCGAGCTGGCCGCCGCGCTGCTGCTGCATTCCGGCGCCCCGGCCGGCACCGGCATCACGCTCGGCAATGGGTCCGACGAACTGATCAGCCTGCTCACCCTCGCCCTGGCCCAGCCCGGCGCCACGGTGCTCTCGCCCGTGCCCAGCTTCGTGATCTACGAGATGTGCGCGGGCCAGCAGCGCCTGCCCTTTGTGGGTGTGCCGCTGCGGGCTGACGACTTCGAGCTGGACACCGAGGCGATGCTGGCCGCCATTGCCCAGCACCAGCCCGCCCTCGTCTACCTCTCCTACCCCAACAACCCCACCGGAAACCTGTGGGACGCTGCCGCCATTGAACGCATCGTGCAGGCCGCGCCGGGCATCGTTGTCATGGACGAGGCCTATCAGCCCTTTGCGTCTGAAGACAGCCTCGATCTGATGGCCCGCTACCCGCATGTGCTGGTGATGCGCACCATGAGCAAGTTCGGCCTCGCGGGCGTGCGCATTGGCTATCTGCTCGGCCACCCGGCGCTCACGAATGAGATCGAGAAGCTGCGCCCGCCCTTCAACGTCAGCGTGCTCAATGCCGAGGCCGCGTTCTTTGCGCTGGAGCACGCGGCCGTCTACGCCGAGCAGGCCGCCACCCTGCGCAGCGAGCGCGAACGCGTGTTTGCTGCCTTGCAAAGCCTGCCAGGCATCGAACCCTGGCCCAGCCAGGGCAACATGATCCTGGCCCGCGTGCGCGACGCGGCCGCCACCTTCAGCGCACTGAGGGCGGGGGGCATCCTGATCAAGAACGTCTCCGCCGCCCACCCCCTGCTTTCCAACTGCGTCCGCATCACCATCGGCACGCCCGAGGAAAATACGCTCCTGCTCCAAGCCCTACCGGCCTGCCTCACATGAACGCACGCATTGCCGAAGTCGTCCGCAACACCCGCGAGACGCAGATCCGAGTCCGCGTCAATCTCGACGGCAGCGGACAGTCCAAGCTCGCCACCGGCATCGGCTTCTTCGACCACATGCTCGACCAGATCGCCCGCCACGGGATGATCGACCTCGACATCGATGCCAAGGGCGACCTGCACATCGACGGCCACCACACCGTCGAGGACGTCGGCATCACCCTCGGCCAAGCCGTGGCCCAAGCGCTCGGCGACAAAGCCGGCCTCACCCGCTACGGCCACAGCTTTGTGCCGCTGGACGAAGCGCTGTCGCGCGTGGTGATCGACCTCTCGGGCCGCCCGGGCCTGACCATGGACGCCAAGTTCACCTCAGGTGCCATCGGCGGCTTCGACACCCAGCTCGCCTTCGAGTTCTTCCAAGGCTTCGTCAACCACGCGCTCGCCACGGTGCACATCGACAACCTCAAGGGCCACAACGCCCACCACCAGTGCGAAACCATCTTCAAGGCCTTCGGCCGCGCCTTGCGCATGGCCGCCACAGCCGACCCGCGCTCGGCGGGGGTGATTCCGTCGACCAAGGGAAGTCTTTGAGATGAGCCGGACCAGCGAACCGAGCGCCGGGCCGCCCCAAGCCGGTGAGCATCCCCTCGGGGGATCGGCTCGCGTACCCGCGAGACGAGGGGCCAAGACAGTCGCTGTTGTTGACTACGGCATGGGCAATCTGCGCTCCGTGTCGCAGGCCGTCATCCACGCCGCACAAAGCGCCGAGGTCGAGGTCGTCATCACCTCCAAGCCAGAAGACGTCTTTGCCGCCGAGCGCATCGTGCTGCCCGGCCAGGGCGCCATGCGCGACTGCATGGCCGAGTTGGCCAACTCCGGCCTGAAGGAAGCCGTGCTCGACGCCGCCGCCAACAAGCCGATGCTGGGCGTCTGCGTCGGCATGCAGATGCTGCTGGACCACAGCGAGGAGCAAGACACCCCCGGTCTCGGCCTCATCCCCGGCCGCGTCCAGCGCTTCCAACTGGAAGGCCGGCTGCAGGACGACGGCAGCCGCTACAAGGTGCCGCAGATGGGTTGGAACCGCGTGCACCAGACGCTCGCCCACCCCTGCTGGGACGGCATCCCCGACGGCAGCTGGTTCTACTTCGTCCACAGCTACTACGCCAGCACGGCGTCGCGCGCGCACAGCGCGGGCGAGACCGACTACGGCGCTCGCTTTACCTGTGCAGTGGCCCGGGATAACATTTTTGCGACCCAGTTCCACCCCGAAAAAAGTGCCACCCTGGGCCTCGCGCTGTACCGCAACTTCCT
>CALMQC010000269.1 GCA_937871895.1 uncultured Roseateles sp.
CGCTGGATGCAGGAGCTGGGTGTGGACCTCAGCAGCTTGCAAGACGCCACCGCACAAGCCGAGCAAGCCGGCCATAGCCAGAGCTGGCTGGCCTGCCTGCAACCCACGCCACACGTGGTCGCCCTGCTGGCCTTTGGCGATGCGCTCAAGCCCGGCAGCAAGGACGCGATTGCCGCGCTGCACGCTGTGGGCCTGCGCACCGTGCTGCTCAGCGGCGACCACCGCGCCGCCGCCGCCCGCGTGGCGGCTGAACTCGGCATCGACGAGGTCGAGGCCGAGGTCCTGCCCGAGCACAAGGCCGCCCGCATCGAGGCCCTGCGTGCCAGCCTCAAGGCCCAGGGCGAGGCCGTGGCCATGGTGGGCGACGGCGTCAACGACGCGCCCGCACTCGCCGCTGCCGACCTCGGCATCGCCATGGGCGGCGGCACCGACGTCGCCCAGCAAGCGGCCGGCCTCACCCTGATGCGTGGCGACCCGCGCGGCGTGCCGCTGGCACTGCAGGTGGCCAGGTTCACCGAGGCCAAGATCCGCCAGAACCTGTTCTGGGCTTTTGCCTACAACGCCGTGGGTTTGCCGCTCGCGGCCTTCGGCCTCGCCAACCCCATGCTGGCGGGCGCAGCGATGGCGGCGAGCAGTGTGAGTGTGGTGACGAGTGCGCTGTGGCTGCGGCGGAAGATTGCGAGGCTGGCCTAGACTTGTTGCTCGTTCCAAGGAGTCTTTCCATGGCTGACACCGCACATGAGCTTGCTGAGCGTGGCAAGCAGTTGCCGCCCGACGAGCGTGAGCGACTGGTTGACGAGCTGCTGGCGTCCTTGAATGAGCCGGCCAGCGCCGCGCTGGACGCCGCGTGGGCGGATGAGATCAGTCGGCGCTTGGCTGCCTATGACCGCGGGGAGGTGCAGGCCCTGCCAGCTGAAGCCGTGTTTGCCCGCGCGCGCGCATTGGCGAAGTGACGCTGCCCATCGAGTTCCTGCCAGCAGCCGAGGCGGAGCTGTTGCATGAGGTCGATTACTACAGCCAGGCGCGCACGGGTGCCGGTATCCGTTTCCAGGCTGCAGTGGAGGCCGCCATCGAACGCGCCGCGCGACATCCTGCAGGTGGTGCGCCAGCGGCGGCAGGTGCCCGCTCCATGCTGGTGAGGGGCTTTCCGTTCAGCGTCGTGTATCGCGCTGAACCTCGCCTCCTGTTGGTGGTGGCCATTGCGCCCCACCGCCGTCAGCCTGGGTACTGGCTGAGTCGAGTTGCTTGAGTCATGACCCCTGAACAACAACGCGCCATCGACACCTTTCTCGCGGCCTATGCCCCCAAGCCCGAGTTCCCCGCCATCCTGCTGGCCGGGTCCCTGGCTCATGGCTTTGCCAAGCCGACTTCGGACGTGGACATCCTGTTGGTGGCGACGGAGGCGGAGTTCGAGCGCCGCGTGCTTGAGCGCAAGCTGACCTTCAGCCTCTGGGATGTGTGTGAGTACGAGGGCGGCTACATCGACTGCAAGGTGGTGTCGATCGCGTCGCTGCAGCAAGTGCGCGAGCGGGGCAGTGACCCGGCGCGCTATGCCTTCAAGGACGCGCGGATCCTGCACAGCCGGCTGCCGGAACTTGGAGCGTTGCTGGACGCGGTGGCGCAGTTCCCCGTGCAGGAGCAAGACGCGCGACGGCATCGCTTCCTGTGCCAGTTGCTGGCCTGGAAGTGGTACCTCAGCCAGGGCCTGGACAAGGCCAACCCCTACCTGATCACGCTGGCGGTGCAAAAGCTCGTGCTCTTTGCCTGCCGCGTGGTGCTGAACGAGAACGAGCTGCTCTACCCCTTCCACAAGTGGCTGCTTGAAGAAACCCGCCGCGCACCGCGCCAGCCCGAGGGCTTCATGGCCTTGCTGGACGCCTTGATGGCCGCGCCCACGATGGCGGCGGCGCAGGCGTTGTCAGACCGTGTGTTTGCCTTTGCCGGCCGGGCCGAGAAGGAGACCGACTGGCCGAACCAGTTCATGCGCGACAGCGAACTGAACTGGCTGGAGCATGAGGCGCCGGTGGACGACCTGTGACAGAGTCGTCAGGGGCGCGGCGCGGGCCCCGGGCGTTGTTGCCATTCCTGCAGCGCCTCCTCGAGCAGGCGGCGATCAAGGCCTGACTTGCGGGCGGCGGCGAGGCGGGCGTCCACGGCTTCCAGCAAACTTACGCAGGGGCTGCGCCGCACAAAGCCGTGGTGGATGAAGCCTTCGTTGACGAGGCGAGGCAGGGGGCCGATGCGGTCTGCCAGGCCTTCACGCAGCAGCAGGGCGCGACCGGTGTAGAGGCCGGTCACGACAAAGTCAATGCGCTCGGCTAGCAGCTTTTGGAAGTTGGAGTGCAAGGTGATTGCGTCCTCCAGCTTGAGTGACTGCTCCGCGTAGCGATCAAAGGCTTCGCCAAAGCGATCGCCCGCAGTGCGGCCACCACGCTTGCCCACGAGGTCGGAATAGGTGTCGAACTTGAAGGCTTGCGTCTTGAGCGTGAAGAGCGCCATCGGGTTGGGGAAGGCCGGGCTGGGCGTGAAGGCCAGATAGGCTTCCCGTTCGGGCGTGGGCTTGAGGCTGACGACGAGGTCGATCTGCCCGTACTCCGCCTGCTTGAGCACGCGCGGCCAAGGGCCGACGTTCCTGGCCTCCCAGGCCACGCCCAGTTCGTCAAGGATGCGGCCCGTCAAGGCGATGCTGGCTCCAGCGATGCGATCACCCTCGGCCCAGTGGTAGGGCGGATAGTCTGGGTTGGCCGAGATCACTACACGCTTGCACTGCGCATGGGCCAAGCCGATCGACAGGCAGCTCAGCGCCACCGCATGGGCCAGGCCAGCGACAAGGCGCTTGAGCGTCATCGTGTTCTCCCGCAGCTACAACTTCAACTGAGCGTTTCGATTCTGGGTGGTGTCCGCGTCCGCCGGGTCACCTTGAACTTGGGGTGCCGCTCGATCAGCAGGCTATGTGTGAAATCTGACGCCTTTCAGCGCCCCGCGCCAGCGGTGGGATCATTGGGGGCCATTTCCCCCAAATGCATGGAGAGATCCCCGGTGGCACGCCTATTTCGCTACGTCCTTTTCTCCGTTTGCCTGAGCTGCTTCGCGTCGACGGCAATGGCCGAACAGTTCAAGGTGCTCGTCTTCAGCAAGACCGGCGGCTGGCATCACGAATCCATCCCGGCCGGGGTGGAGGCCATCCGCAAACTGGGGCAGATGCATGACTTCGGCGTGTTCTGGACCGAAGACGCGAACCGGGTGATGAATGACAAGGAGCTGCCCAAGTTCCAGGCGGTGGTCTTTCTGTCGACGACGGGCGACATCCTGAACGAGGAGCAGAAGGCCGCCTTCCAGCGCTACATCCGCGCCGGCGGCGGCTTTGTGGGCGTACACAGCGCCGATGACACCGAGAAGGGCTGGGCCTGGTACATGAAGCTGCTGGGCCGCATGTTCAAGGCGCACCCGGCCAACCAGACGGCGACCCTGGTCGTCAACGAGCGCAACTTCCCCGGCATGGATCGCTTCCCCAAGCGCTTCCTCTTCACCGAGGAGTGGCACGAGTTCGGGCCTGCGCTGAGCGACGGCCTCAAGGTGCTGCTGAGCGTGGATGAGCGAACCTACGACGCCTCGACCCACTGGGGTGGGGTCAAGGGCCAGGGCATGGGCGCCTCACACCCGATCAGTTGGTACCAGCACTTTGAAGGCGGCCGCAGTTTCTACACGGCCCTCGGGCATCTGCCCGGCACCTATGCGGACGACCGCTTCCTGCACCACCTGTTCGGCGGCATCTACTGGGCGGCGACGGGCAAGGGCTTCAGTGCGGACTGAGTTGGCTCAGGCCCGATCTGCCGGGTGATTGACCCCGTCTCGCGTCGGCACCTCGACCTCCAACTCGAAGGGGTTGACGCCGTCGAGGCAGCCCAGGTTGAAGCCGTACTGCGTCGGGTTGGAGCGGCGCTGGTGGTGCGTGAAGATGCCGCAGACGCCGCAGAAGTAGTGCTTGGCCGTGCGGGTGTTGAACTCGTAGACGCGCAGCTGTTGCTGGCCTTGCAGGATCTCGATGCCGTCGAGCGGAACGGAGGCCACGATGGCCCCTTTGCGGCGGCAGATCGAGCAGTCGCAGCGGCGCGGGTCGACGATGCCGTCGGGCAGGTGCAGGCGCAGCACCACGGCGCCGCAGTGGCAGCTGGCGCGGTGCCAGGTCTGGATGGGCGTGGGGCCGATCTGTTTGATCATGGTGCTTTGCTGTTGGGGGCGGCGCGCTGGGCCTCCAGCTGCTTGCGCATGTTCGCGTCCGCGCGGTCGGCGTAGGCGGTGCAGCTCAAGGGCTCGGGGTGCGGGCTGGCGGGCTTGTCGAACTGCCAGCCAGAGATGTCAGGGTGCGGCGTGATCAAGACGTCACAAGGCATCTCGCGGATGGCGGCGAGGCCGCGCTGGAACTCTTCGACGATGCGCGGGTAGATGGCGCTTTGCAGCAGGCGGTAGCCAGGCAGGGTGAGGCTGTCCACCAGCGCCATGCGGGTTGGCTTGCCGGCGCGCGTGTCGGTCCAGGTCCAGCTCATGCTGCCGGGGGTGTGGCCGGGCGTGAACCACACCTGCAGGCGCAAGGATCCGAGCTGCACCACTTCGCGGTCCTGCAGCAGCCGCGTCGCGGTGACGGGCGGGAAGACGATGCTGTCGCCGTAGTGCAGGTCGTTGTAGCCGCCGCGCGCCAGCAGCACGGCGGACTCGGCATTGCTCACCACCACGGCGCCGGTGGCACGCTGCAGCGCGGCGGTACTGCCGACGTGGTCGGCATGCGCGTGGCTGTGCAGCAGCAGTTTCACGTCGCTAGGCGCCACGCCGATCTGCTTCAGGTGGTCGAGGATCACCGGCGCCGCCTGCGGCATGCCGCCGTCGATCAGCACCGCGCCGGCCTCGGTCTTGAAGAGCAGCGTCGTGATGCCGGCGGTGCCGAGCTGCCAGACGTGGTCGCTGATCTGCACCGGCGCGATGGGCGTGAGCCAGGCGGGCGGCACCTGCCAGCCTTGCAGCTGAGGCAGGGGCTCGGCGGCATGGGCACCAAGGCTGCATGAAGCGGCCAGCAGCAGCGCGAGGAGTGGGCGGAGGCGTGGGCGAGGGCGGTTCGGCATGGTGGTCGTATTCTGGTCGCCTGGCCTTTACTTCGCCACGCCCATGTGCCGCAACATCAAGACCCTCTTCAACTTTGCGCCGCCCGCCACCGAGCTGGAGGTGCGCGATGCCTCGCTGCAGTTCGTGCGCAAGCTCAGTGGCTTTGCCGTGCCGTCCAAGGCCAACGAGGCGGCTTTCAATGCAGCGGTGGAGGAGATCGCGGCCGTCACGCGGCGGCTGATGGCTGAGCTGGTGACGCAAGCGCCGCCGCGTGACCGTGAGGTCGAGGCCGCCAAGGCCAAGGCACGCTCGGCGCTGCGCTTCCCGGTGGCGCGTGAGGATGGGCGATAGATGGACGATAGACGCGCGATAGTTCGGCCCGTGTCCACCTCTGCTTGCTCAATGCAAATCCAAGCTTTCCGACCCGCGCGTCTTGCGCACCCGTTTGTCGTCGCGGTGCTCGCGGCCTGCCAGGCCACCGGCCCCGTGCCCCAGCCGTCCGACGTCCGACGTCCGGCAGCTGCCCGGCCTCTACGACAGCAAGGTCGACAAGAACCTGAGCTTCAACGCCCTCAAGGCCCAGGCCGACGCGGGCGACAAGCATGCACAGAACCAGGTCGGCGCCACCTACGGCGCCGAGCAGCCCGACAAGGCCTTGCCCTACTACCGCCTCGCGGCCGCACAGGGCCTCGCGGTGGCGCAGTGCAACCTCGGCTACATGCACCTGACCGGGCAAGCAACGCCGCGTGACCTGCCCCAGGCCGTGCACTGGCTCGGACTCTGTGCGCAGCAAGGTCACTTCATGGGCCAGTTCGCGCTGGGGCAGCTCTACCTGAACGGCATGGGCCTACCCAAGGACGCGCGGCGGGCCGAGCAGTGGTGGTTGCTGTCGGCCGCTCAAGGCCACCTCGACTCGCAGCGCGCGCTGCGCCTGCTCTACCGACAAGGCGCCGAAGGCTTTGCGCCGGACCCCAAGCAGGTCGCGCTGTGGACCCAGCGCATCGACGCGGGTGTGATGTCCGGCAAGCCCTGGAAAGAGCTGCGCTGATCAGCGCCTGAGCTTGGCAAGCCAGGCCACCCCCGCCAGCACCAGCACCGTGCCCACGCCGATCCAGGCGTTCCAGGGTTCGCCGAGGATGAAGACGCCCATGACCAGCGTGCTCA
>CALMQC010000270.1 GCA_937871895.1 uncultured Roseateles sp.
GCGTCGAGCTGCTCGGGCAGCGCGCCCACCGCCGTGACGCGCAGCTTGTTGGCGGACCAGTAGTCGGCATGGAAGCCGCGCACGTCCGCGAGGGTCATGCGCTGCTGCTGCGCCAGGCGCTCGTCAAGGCCCATCCAGTAGTCCGGGTGGCCCAGGCTCAGCCCACGCGCCTGGTTGTAGTGGCCGCGCACGGCCTCTTGCCGCAGGGTCTCGGGCTCCTTGCGCGAGGCCTCCATGCCGGCAATGCCGGCCTTGAGCAGGCGGTCGAATGCCTCTTGCGGCAGGCTGGGCTCACGCATCAGCGTCGCCACCAGCGCCAGCGCGGGCAGCAGGGTGTCGCGCTCGGCAGTCAGGTTCACCGTCACGCCCTGGTCACCACTGCTCACGCCAAAACCCGCGCGCAGCTTGATGAAGGCATCCTGCACCTGCTGCTTGCTGATCTGCGCGGTGCCCTCGTTGAGCAACTGCCCCACCATGCCGGTGCCCAGCCGCTTGTAGGTGGTGTCCCGGTCACCCCACTGCGCCTGGATCTGCACCTGCACGCTGTTGCCGCGCGTCTGCTTGCGCAGCGTGTGCAGCTCGATGCCGCTGGGCAGCTTGGTGCGCACGGTGCGGCTCTCCAGCACGCTCGGGATCGGCTCCAGTTGCTCGCCCTCTTCCACCTTGGGCGGGCCCTTGAGCTGCGCCAGGCGCGCGTCGAGCGGCGGCGCGGCCGGCACCTCGACGCGTTGCACCGCATCGGCCGGCAGGTAGCGACCCAGCGTCCGGTTGGCCGGCACGAAGTAGGCCTTGCGCACGCGATCGACATCGGCCAGCGTCACCTTGGGGATGTCCTCCATCAGCTGGAAGAGCAGGCGCCAGTCGCCGGCCGCGATCAAGCCCGAAATCTGCGGGATCAGGGCCTCCAGGTTCTTCATCTGCTGGCGGTAGCTGTTGACGGCGATGTCGCGCACGCGGGTCAGCTCGCTTTCTTCAAACGGCTTGGTCGTGCGGCCTTCGACGAGGTCCAGCCACTGGGCTTGGATCTTGTCCACGTCAGCGTCCGGCGGCAGAAAAGCAAAAGCATTCATGGCGCCCGGGTCCACGCCGCCAATGCCCCCAAGGCCGGCCGCCAGGGCCAGCTTGGGCTCGACGAGCTGCTTGTACATCTGGCCACTGGGCTGCAAGCTCATCAACATGCCGTAGACGATCAGCGGCGCCGTGTCCGGGTGGCTGACGGCGGGGATGTGATAGTTGGCCAGCAGGATGGGCTGGCCGCCCACGCGGCGCACCACCACGCTGCGCTCACCGTCTTGGGCGGGCTCGACGGTGTAGGGCACCGGCACCGGCTCGGCAGGATTGGCCAAGGGTCCGAAATGCTTGCCAATGAGCGCCAGCGTGGCCGCCTTGTCGAACTGGCCGGCGATCAAGAGCGTCGCGTTGTCAGGCCGGTAGTAGCGCTTGTAGAAGCTCTGGAGCTTGCCGATGGGCACGTTCTCGATGTCGCTCTTGGGGCCGATGGGCACCTTGCCGTAGGGGTGCCAGGTGTAGGTGGCCGAGTTGACGCGGGTGAGCAGCACCTGGATGGGGTTGTTCTCACCGCGCTCGAACTCGTTGCGGACCACGGTCATCTCTTTGTCGAGATCCGCCTTGGCGACGCGGCTATTGACCATGCGGTCGGCTTCCAGGTCGATCAGGAAGGCGAGCGTGTCGGCATTGGCATTGAAGCTGCCGTAGTAGTTGGTGCGGTCTACCGAGGTCGTGCCGTTCATGCGCACACCGCGCTTGGCCATCTCACCCGGGATATCGTTTTGCCGCTGCGTCCCCTTGAAGAGCATGTGCTCCAGCAAGTGCGCCATGCCGTACTCGCCCGGTGCCTCATGCCGACTGCCGACGCGGTAGGTGATGTTGACCGTGGTGGTGGTCTGCGCCGCGTCGGGGAAGAGCAGGATCTGCAGCCCGTTGGGCAGCCGGTACTCCTCGATGCCGCCCATCTCGCGCACGAAGGCCGGCGCGGGAACCGGCACCGGCGCCACGACTGCCGGCTTGGCAGCCGGTGCGTCCTTCTTTTTGGCGGGTTGAGCCCACAGCGGCGTGGTGGCCAGGCTGAGACTGAGCAATAGCGCGGACAGCGCAGGGTTCGCGAGCAGGTGGCGTTTCAAGTGAACTCCCGAATTAAGCCCCCAGCTTTGGAGGCGGGGCGATTCTGGCCCAGAGCCGAAGCCGGGCCGGTTGTCATGACTCATGAGGGGGGGCTGCAGCCAATCAGGCGAACGCCGTTTCAGCGTCCAGTAGCACGCGACTCGGTGCCACTTCGCGCAACCCAGCACGCGCAGCCAACTGATCCAAGCCGCTGGAGCCGGGCAGTTCCGGACACAGGTCTGCAAGCCCATGCCGAGCCTGTCTCAGCGCCGCGTCGATTTCTGGGCCCACGCGCTCGATGTCACCCGCAGCCTCAAGTTCTCGAAACTGGCCCAACACCGACGTTGTCTCTCTGCGGAGCAGATCAAGCTCGGCGTTCTTGCGGGTGGCCTGCTGGCCCAGATAGCTGTTGAGCACCTCTGCCGGGACGCCCGTCTCGGCCTTGACCCAGGCGCGCACGGCCAATGCATTGGTGACGAACCTGTGACGCAACGCCCCGTCATCCAACAGCGGCCGCAGTGCGGCATCCATCGCGAGTGCGTCACCATGCGGGCCCGCAGCGGTCAGCACGGCGTTCAAGTCGTACTGCACCCGCTTGCGCGGGGCTGGGGTCAGTCCGCCATCCTTCATGTGCCCGGGCGGGTTCACAAAGCGCTCGTCCGCGCCCCGCGTCCAGATGGCCTGCATCGCCGCAAACCAAGCGCGAAGCAACTCGGGCGGGCAACCGGCCACCAGGTCTTCCGTCAAGCCACCCATCCGCGCCATTTCGATGGCAAGGCGCTCCTTCAGCGCCGCAGCGTACTGGGCCGCCATGTCCTCCGGGCTGACAACATCTGTCGCTGCTTTGCCCAGGTGGTACTTGCCCAGTTGTTGCCTGAGCGTCATCAAGGTGTTCAGCGGCATTTGAGCCTCAGTCCAGGAGTCCTGACCCGTTGCCCACATCAAGCGGCGATACGCTGGCACGAAGTTGGATAGCCCAAAGTCCAGGTACGCGCCACTCAGCGCGATGTTGGAGCAGCCCAGTGTGCTGTGCGGCAAGCGCTTGGCGAAACCCGCCGCACACTGCCAGGCAAAGCGACGGACCACCTCACGCAAACCAGCGTTCAGCACCGCAATCTCGTCCCCATCGGCGATCGAGGGGCCCAAGGTCAGCTTCAGGTTGGTGGCCAAGAGCGCCAAAGCTTGCTTGGTGCGCACCGCATCCACCGTCCAGCCTGGGGCTGAACTGCCAGCAGGTACACGGCCCGCAGGATGGAGCAGATTTCGCATGAAGTGCGCCGGGCGCGCAACCAGGGGGCGAATGGCCAAGGTGCGCGGGCATTTCTGGCTCTCGTGATCGAGATTCCGCACGTACTCGCCGCCCGTCGCCACCAGCGCATGCACGGGCACCGCGCCGAACGGCAACGCCGCCTGGTAGGCGCCGGCATACACCGCCTCAGCGGCGGCGTCCGCAAGCATCAGCGTGCCGGACGAGTGGTACTTGTCCGCACCGGGGCCCACCAAGGGCGTGACGCCAACACCCTTGGTCTGCAAGCCGTTAGAGGAAGCCGAGCACCGCCCGCTGCCACCGGCATTGCCGATACCGATGCCACCGTACCGGTCTGCCACCTCCAGCCGCGTCTCGTCGGTGTAGGTGCCGGCCGGTTCATAGTCTGTCGGGCAGCAATAGACGCTGCCGGGATCGAAGCCAGCGCGTTCAGCATCCGGCCCGGTCCAGAGGATCTTGGGCGCTCGCAGGCGCTGCGTCGTCACCGGCACCCAGGCACTGTTGGGCAGGAACAGCGCGCTCATGCTGCAGCCCTCCGGCGCCCTGCGGCAATGAAGCTGCTCCCATCCTGACGGCTGACGCGCTTGCACAGGCGGCGCCCTGCCTTGGTACGGAAGTAGGTCAGCTGCTCGTGCCCCTCGAACACCACATCCCTCAGATCCTCCAGCACATAGCGCAGCGAACCCGGCGCCACGGCCATGTCCAAGACCCAGGCGTTCGTACCGTCGCTGTACTCCCACTCAGCCAGCGGCCTAGGCTTCCCGGCAATGAACTCGCGCTCGACGTCCGGCGTCAGCAAGGCCCAAATCACATAGCCCACGCATTCGTCATAGCCGTTGAAGTACAGCTTCAGCTGACCTAGCTGCTGCGCTGACATGGCAAGTTGCACAAAGCTGGGCAATGGCGTCTGCATCTGGCTGGGGAAGCGCGCTGCAAACTGGCACAGCAACCCCAGGTTGAGGGCCTTGGGAATGATGGCTGAATCAGGCTTGATCTCGCCACCGATGGCGCTCGCGGAATACATGCAGTCTCCTTTGAATCTTTCGGGAATCAGGCGCTTTCCACCGCCGTAGCGGCGGGCACAGCGCGGGCCAGCTCGATCACCTGGCCACCGCTGGGCGTCGGCACGATCTGCACCACGCGCTGGGCACCTGCAATCGTTTCCGGCCGGTGGGCAATGATCAGCCGGGTCAATGGGATATGGGCGATGGCGGCCGTCACGGCCCGCTCGTTGTTCAGGTCCAAGTGGCTCGTCGCCTCGTCCAGCGCCAACACCCGGGGTTGTTTGTAGAACGCTCGCGCGAGCAGCAGGCGCTGCTTCTGCCC
>CALMQC010000271.1 GCA_937871895.1 uncultured Roseateles sp.
CCCAGGGCCAGGCGGCCGATGCGCTGGCGCAGCTGGCCGCCAGCGGCAAGGTCGCCGGCGCGCAGCTCGGCCTCGCGGCCGAGGCAGCCATCCGCCTGCAGCGCGATGCAGGGCAGGGCGTCGGCGAGACGGTGCGCATCTTCAGCGAGCTCGGCAAAGAGCCGCTGCAGGCCAGTATCAAGCTCAACGAGAGCACCAACTACCTCACCATCAGCGTTCTGGAGCAGATCCGGGCGCTGGAGCAGCAGGGCAAGGCCGCCGAGGCCGCCGCGCTGGCGCAGAACACCTACGCCACCGAGGCGATCGCGCGCACCAAGGACCTCGAGGCCAACCTCGGCACGCTGGAGCGCGCGTGGCGCGACGCCAAGGAAGGCGCCGCCAGCTTCTGGGACGCCGCCCTCGGCATCGGCCGGGCAGACACGGCCGAAAAGCGCATCAAGGAACTGCAGGGCAACCTGGCGCAGCTGGCCGCGGCCGGCCAGAAGGACTACCTGCTGTTCGGCTCCGCCGACAAGGACCGCGCCGAACTCGCCGGCCTGCAGGCCAGCAAGGCCGCCGCCGAAGCCGAGGCGAAGCGCAAGGCCGAGGTGTCCGCCACCACCAAGGCCTACATCGCTGCCACCGAGGCGAACAAGAAGTACACCGAGATGGGCCTCACCGGGGCCGAGAAGGTGAACAAGGCCCTGGCCGAGTACCGCCGCAACCTGGCCACCGAGCAGAGTGGCCGCGCGTCGGCAGGCCTGCCCGCCATCAGCGCCGCCGAGATTGCCAAGGTCGAGAAGGGAATCCGCGAGCAGTTCGCCGGCCCCAAGGGCCCGGCGGCCAGCACCTTCTTCGCCGACCTCAACCGCGAGCTCGAGCAGCAGATCAAGGCCATCAACCAGCGCGTCGCCGAAGGCGGCAACCTCACCAAGGCGCAAGAGCTCGAGATCAAGCTCGCCGACAAGCTGCAGGATGCCACCGGCAAGCTCACCAAGGCGCAGCTGGCCGGCCTGCAGGTCAAGGCCCGCGAGGTGGTGGCCGCGCAGGAGCGTGCCGACGCCCAGGCGCTGGAACTCAAGGCCGCGCAGCAGGTGGCCAACGAACGCGCCGCGCTGCGAGCCGCTGAAGAGAAGGCGATCGAGGATTTCATCGCCAAGGAGCAGGCCGCCCGCGAGAAGGCCATCTCCAGCGTCAAGGACCGCGTCACCGCGCTCAAGGACGAAGAGGCCGCCGTCGCCAAGGCGCGCGACCTCTCCGTCAGTCTGGCCGAGGCGGTGGAACTGGTGGCCATCGCCCGCACCGAAGAGGCGCAGTCGCGCCTGCAGCCCGACAGCGCTGCCTTCGCCGACCTGCAGCGCGAAATCGACGCCCGCAAAGAACTGCTCGGCCTGCTAGGCACCAAGGCCGCCCGCGAGGCCAACGACAAGGCCGCCAAGGACGCGCTGGACTCCTGGCAGCGCACGGCCGACCAGATCGGCCAGAGCCTCACCGATGCGCTCATGCAGGGCGGCAAATCGGCCTGGGAGTACATCAAAGGCCTGTTCCGCAGCACCGTGCTGCGGCCCATCATCCAGGGCGTCGTCAACCCCATCGCCGGGGCCCTCACCGGTGGCGGGCTCGGCCTGCCGGGCAGCGCCGCCGCGGGCGGCCTGGGTGCGCCGCTGGGCCAGGCCAACAACCTGCTGGGCACCATCACCGGCAGCCTCACCAGCAGCATCGCCGGCTTGGTGAGCAACGCCGGCTCGCTGCTCGGCTCCAGCGCGCTCTCCACCTTCGCCACCGGCATGCAGGGCAACGCCCTGGCCGCCGGCTTGGCCGGCCCCACCACGGCCGGCGCCGGCGGAATCCTCGGTGCCGGCGCATCCTTTGCCAGCGCCGTGCCCTACCTGGCCGGCGCCCTGGCCCTCTTCAGCGCCAAGGACGCACTCTTCGGCCGCAAGCTGAAAGACACCTCCATCACCGGCACCCTGGGCGGCGATGCGGGGTTCACCGGCGCCACCGAGCAGTTCTTCAAGGGCGGCCTCTTCCGCAGCAACAAGACCGAAACCAAGGCGCTGGACGCTGCCGTTGCCGACCCCCTGGCCGCCAGCGTGCAGGCCATCAAGAAGACCGTGGCCGACTACGCCGGCGCGCTCAACCTGCCGGCCGAGCAGATCGCCAGCTTCACGCAGAGCATCAAGTTCAGCACCAAGGATCTGAGCCCCGAGCAGGTGCAGGCCAAACTGCAGGAAGCGCTGTCTGGCTTCGGCGATGCGCTGGCCGGCACCTTCGCCGGCGAGCTCGGCCCCTTCCAGGCCACGGGCGAGAAGGCCGGGCAGACCCTGGCCCGCCTGGCCGGCGCCATCAGCGGCGTCAACCCGCTGCTCGAGCAACTCGGCCTCAAGGTCTTCGACGTCGGCCTGGCCGGCGCCGATGCCGCCAGCCAGCTGGCCGCGCAGCTCGGCGGGCTGGAGGGCCTCAGCCAGACCAGCAGCGCCTACTTCCAGGCCTACTACAGCGACGCCGAGCGCGCCGCCAAGGCCACCGAAGGCATCACCAGTGTGCTCGGCCAGGTGGGCCTCTCGCTGCCCGCCACGCGTGAAGAGTTCCGCAAGCTGGTGGAAGCGCAGGACCTCACCACCGAGAGCGGGCGCAACTCCTTCGCCGCG
Organism: uncultured Roseateles sp.; assembly: GCA_937871895.1. Lineage (GTDB taxonomy): Bacteria > Pseudomonadota > Gammaproteobacteria > Burkholderiales > Burkholderiaceae_C > Pelomonas. The sequence continues at coordinate 2,631 of CALMQC010000271.1, forward strand.
CTGCTCAAGGTCAGCAGCGCATTCGCCGAGCTCACCCCCGCGGCCGAGGCCTCTGCGCAGGCCATCAATGCGGCCGCCCGGGAGCAGCTGGCCGGCGCCATCGACCAGAACATCGGCAAATTCCTGAGCGACACCCAGCGCACTGCTCGGGAGTACTCCAGCATCGCCGGCTCGCTCAGCCAGGCCGGGGTCGAGGTCGACATCGGCAAGCTCATCGGCCTGAACAAGGCCGAGATCTTCGATCTGGCCAGCGCCTTCGTCGCCAGCGCCGACAACACCGACGCCGCCAAGCTCGCCGTCGTGCAGGCCGCCGGCGCCCTGGCCGACCTCAAGGACCAGGCCGCCCAGGCCGCGCAGGCGCTGGACAGCCAGCTCGCCAGCGCCATCGACGCCAACGTCGACAAGTTCCTCACCCCGCGGCAGAGCCTGGAGCGCAAGGCCGGCGCCATCAGCGGCAACCTGGCCGCCGTGGGCCTGAACTTCAGCCCCGAGCAGCTGCTGGGCTACAGCAAGGACCAGATCTTCGACTTCGCAAAGTCCTTCGTCGCCGCCACCAGCAACAGCCAGGAGGCCAAGATCGCCGTCGTGGAGGCTGCAGGTGCCCTGCAAGACCTGGCCGCCGCGCTGCGCGACGTGAAGGTCAACGAGTTCCTGCAGGGCCTGAACCTCACCGCGGACGAACTGCTCGGCGCCTACCGCGAGCTCACCCCCGCGGCCGACAACCTCGTCACCGCCTGGCGCAAGAGCCGCACCGAGATGGAAGCCTTGCGCGACGCGCTGGCCGAGATCGAAGGCACCAAGGCCGTCAGCGCGCTGGACCAGCTGCGCAACACCATCAGCCAGCGCGATGCGCTCAAGGGCGTGGTCGGCGGCATCGACAGCCAGCTCGTCAGCCTGCGCAGCGGCACCGGCGACGCCGCCGCGCTCGGCTACCTGCGCCAGCGCGAGGCCGCGCTGTGGAAAGACTTTGCCAGCACCAAGAACCCCGCGGTCGCGCAGGCCATCACCGACACCACGCTCCAGCGCATCAAGCTCGAGGGCGAGCTGCAGCAGCAGGCCAACGCCAGCCAGATCACCGCGCTCAAGGAACAGATCAGCGCCGCCGAGCGCCTGCGCGACGTGGCCAGCCAGATGGGCGACTTCGTGCTCAGCCTGCGCGCCGGCTCGCTCAGCAACCTCAGCGCCGCCGGCCGGCAAGCCGCGCAGCAGGAGATTCTCGACAAGGCCATCGCCACCGGCGGCGACGTGCAGGGCGCCGCGCAGGCCCTGCTGCAGCTCGGCCAGCAGCGCTTTGGCGGCGCCACGGCGCAGTACTCGCAGCTCTTCGACGAAACCCAGGCCAAGCTGCTCGCCTTCGGCAGCAGCGCCGCCGGGGCCGACGCGCAGATCACCGAGGCCCAGGCCCAGCTGAATGCGCTCACCAGCGTGGCCGACAACAGCCTGGCGCAGATCACCGCGCTGGAATCGCTGCGCACCGCCTTCGGCGCCGAGGTGCAGACGCTCGACGCCAGCGTGCGCGAGCAGCTCGCCGTGCAGCGCTCCACGCTCGACCAGATGGTGCTCATGGTCACCAACCAAGAGCGCCAGATCATGCAGCTGGGTGAGGGTCTCACCCGCATCATCGACGGCGTCGAGCGCACCGCAGACGCTGCCGAAGGAGGCGCCCTCTCCGGCGCCGAAGCCGAAGCGATGGGGGCCTGACCATGGCCATCCCAGCCGCAGAGCACATCGTCATCGAAGTCACCGTCCTCAACGACGAGGGCGACGAAGTCACTTACCTCGTCGGCACCGAAGGCTTCCGCACCAAGCCCACCGACACCCCGCCCAACGCGGTGGTCCTGGCCGTCATCGAAAGCATCGGCGAGTACAGCCGCGAGCTCTTCAACGGCGCGCGCGTGCTCGGCCTCACCCGGGCGGCGGACTGCCGCGTCACCCTCACCAACCAGGGCGGCGTGCTCGACGTGTTCTCCCGCGCCGTGGGCAGCGGCCGCGCCACCGCGCGCCTGGGCACCCGCGGCGCCGCCTACCCGGCCGAGTACGAGACGCTCTGGGTCCTCTACGTGCAGAGCGCCCCGGCCGACTGGGCCAACGTCGTGCTCAACCTGGCCGACCGCTCCAAGCGGCTGGACACCGCCATCGTCACCGCCATGTACAAGGGAACCGGCGGCCTGGAGGGCGTGGTCGCCGCGGCCAACGGCAAACAGCTCGTGTTCGGCCGGCCCGGCCTGGTGCCAATGATCCTGCTGGATCCCGACAAGCAGATCTACGGCGTGCAGGCCAACGCCACCGACATCGCCACCATCAGCGGCAACAGCGAATTCGGCCACGCCTTCGAGGGCGGCGTCCCCATCGAGCGCGGTCCGCTCTACAACACCTCCAGCGAGCTGCTGGCCGACGAGCCCAGCCCCGGCCAGTACCGCATGTACTGGGGCTACGTGGGCAACAGCATCAGCGGCGCCGAGTTCGTCGACCTGGCCGCCGTGCAGAGCTACACCAAGGGCGGCGGCTGGCTGCGCCTGGGTGGCGTGCCCATCAACGACCTGCGCTTCGGCGCCAGCGGCCTGCTGCAGAACCGCGTGAGCGAAGCCCCGCGCCCCTGGCGCTTTACCGACCTGTGCAACCGCGTCGGCATGCGCGACGTGGAGCCCGCCGCGCTGGCCAGCCTGGCCGGCCAGGTCGAAGACTTCGACCTCGGCAACCGCCTCGTCGAAGGCGCGCAGACCTACACCGAGGTGATGAACGACCGCGCCCAGGCCCTGCTCGGCACCTACGGCTGGAACAAGGACGACGCCTTCTACTGCGCCCGCCTGCTCGCGCCGGAAGACGGCACCGACGAATCCGCCTACACCTTCACCGAGGCCAACTGCGAGCTCGAAAGCTTCGCCCGCGTGCCCATCCCCGGCATGGAGCAGCCCGTGTGGCAGGTCACCGTCCGCGCCGGCCGCGCCTTTCCCTGCGCCACCGGCACCGATGCCAGCGCCGAGCTGAAAGACATCCTCAGCCGCCAGGAGTACCTCGTCACCTTCACCGGCAGCTGCCAGGCCGTGAAAGACCGGTTCCCCGAGGCGCGCAGCGTCACCCTCACCATCGACGGGCACGACTTCCCCACCACCGAGAGCCAGCAGGCCTTCATCGACGCCTTCGGCCGCCTGTACGGCACGCAGCGCGAGTTCGTCTACTGCACCTGCACCGACTGGAGCGCCACCACCCGCGCGCTGGATCTGCTCACCAAGGTGACGCTGCAGGTGCCGCGCTTCGGCTTCGATGCCGGCGAGGCCATGCGCATCATCAGCGTCAAGCAGCTCACCGGAGCGCGCGAGGTGCGCCGCCTGCGCTTCGGCCTGTGGGGTGCCAACAGTGGCTACGGCGTGTGGCAACTCGGCGGCGGCAGCTACCCCGCCGGCAGCGGCGACCCCGGCGGCAGCAACGGCGGGCCCTACCCGCCCAACAGCTTCCCCACGCTGGCCGCGCAGCGCGACACCGTCGCCCCGTTCGAGGGCATCTTCTCGGGCGCCATCGCAACGGCCGGCCAGGCCGCGGCGCTGCTGGACGAGTTCACCGGCGTCTTCACCGGCGAGATCGCCGAGCCCGCCGGCGACCCGGACTTCGCCAGCGTGGCGCTGCTGCTTCACTTCGGCGGCAGCGATGGTTCGACAACCATCACCGACAGCAGCAGCTACGCCGACAGCAAGACCAGCTCCTCGCCCATCCTCATCGAGACGTCCGACAGCGTCTGGGGCGGTTCCTGCCTGGCCTACCCGTCAGGCACCAGCAGCGGCGCCACGGGCGCCAGCTGGACGCCGGGCGCCGCGCGTTTTGCGCGGGCGGGTGGAGTCGCTTACACCGTCGAGCTGTGGTTCAAGAAGACCGGCTCGACGACGGCCGGCGCAGTGGCGCGGCTGTTCAACGGCACGGTCTTGTGGCGGCTGCAGGCCACGACGTCGGCCGATGGCTGGCAGATCACTGCGGGCGGCACTTCCACCAACTTCACCGCCAGCACCGGCGACTGGCACTTCCTGCAGACGGTGGTCGGAACCGACAACGTCGCCGTCACCAAGGTAGACGGCACCACCGTGCAGACCACAGGCGCCCTCAGTGCCTGGACCGGCACGCCGTACCCGATCCTGAACACGTCGACCACCGTCTCCGGTGGCGACCTGCGCATCGAAGACTTGCGCATCACCCCCGGCGTGGCACGCGCCTTCGCCGTGCCCACCGAGGCATTCCCTGATTCCTGAGGCCCAGCATGGAACAATGGTCTGACACCTTCCGCAATGCCCTGGTGGCCCTCATCGAGAGCACCCTGGGCACGTCGGCCAAGTACGAGCTGCGCACCGGTGCCGCACCGGCCAACGTAGCCGCGGCAGACAGCGGCACACTGCTGTGCACCTGCACCGGTGCCAGCGACTGGCTTGCCGCCCCCAGCGGCGGCAGCGCCGCCTTCAACTCGGCCTTCAGCGGCACGGTCGGCGTCGGCGGCGTGGTGGGCCACTACCGGTTCAAGACCAGCGGCGGCACCTGCCACGGCCAGGGCGACGTGTCGCAGGCCTTCGGCCTCACCACCACCGCGGCCACCACGGCCAACAACAACGTCCTCACGTTCGCCGACACCACCCTCGTCACCGTGGGCGACTCGGTGGCCGGCACCGGCGTTCCCGATGGCGCCACCGTGCTCGGCAAGACCAGCACCACCGTCACCCTCAGCGCCGTGAGCACGGCCGGCGTCGGCAGCGGCGTGGCCATCTACTTCGGCGACGTGAGCGGCAAGCTGTGGCTGCCGAACACCACCCTCACCGCGCTGCAGACCGTCACGCTGACGCGCACCTTCACCGCCCCGGGCGCCTGACGAGCCAGCCATGGATTCGCCCTTCATCCTCGGCTTCGTCAACCACGTCGACACGGCGGCCGCCATCACCGGCGCCAGCTTCGAGGCCGATGCGCCCGCCTCCATGGTGGGCACCTACCGCCTGGCGGAAACCGCCCGCAGCACCGATGCCGACTCGGCCAGCACCGTCATCGACATCGACTTCGGCAGCGCCAAGCCCGTGCGCCTGCTGTACGCCCAGGCCACCAACTACAGCGCCACCGCCACGCACCGCCTGCAGCTCGGCACCACCAGCGGCGGCAGTGACGTGGTGGACAGCGGCGCCATCGACGCCTGGCGTTTCACCCCCTGGGTGTACGACGGGCGCATCTGGGGCGCCTACATCCTGCTCCCGGCCACCTACAGCGCCCGGTACGCGCGCTACCTCATCGTCGACGAGAGCAACGCGGATGGCTACGTCGAAGTGGGCCGCCTCAGCCTCTGCGACGGCTGGGCCATCCCCTACGGCCCCGAGGGCGGCATGGCAGAGGGCCACGCCGATCGCAGCAGCACCACCGTCAACGAAAGCGGCGCCGAAGAGTCCACCCGCCGCGCCCGGCCGCGGACCACCACGCTGACGATCGCCGCGCTCACGCTCGAGCAGGGCGACTACCTGCACCAGGCCGAGCAATCACTCGGCACGACAGACGAAGTGATCTACCTGCCGCACACCAACAACCCGGCCCGCTGCCAGCAGTACGCCATGGCCGCCCGCATGACCGAGCTCACCCCCATGCAGTACCCCACCTGGGGCACGCG
>CALMQC010000272.1 GCA_937871895.1 uncultured Roseateles sp.
GCGGCAGCGGCCTTGGCCTCGCAATTGCTTACGAGATCATCACCCGCCTGGGTGGTCATTGGGTCTTGAGGTCGCGGCCAGAGGTCGATGGCTTCCGGGTCGAATGGCTGTTGCCGGGTGCTGATGCTTGACTCGTTTTTCTTGACCTCTGCTCGCTGCATTTCGTCCATGCTCAAAACCTCCGTAGGCCATGTCTTCGCGTCCGAACCCGCCCTGGCGCTGCCCCCCAGCCAACGCCTGCACCTGATCCTGCTCGGCGTGCAGGACGTTGCACGTTCGACGCGCTTTTATGAGGCGCTGGGCTGGCACAAGTCCGCCACCGGCAACGAAGGCTTCGCCAAGTTCGACCTGGGTGGCCAGGCCCTGTGCTTGATCTCGCGCACGGCGCTGGCGCAGGACGCCGGGCTGGAGGCGCCGGCAACGGCCGCCTACGCCGGCATGGCCCTCATTCACCTGGCCCGCCAGCCCGAGGAGGTGCCCGCCATCCTGGCGCAGGCCGTGGCGGCCGGTGGGCGCATCGTCAAGCCCGCGACGCGCACGCGTTGGGGTATCGCAGGCTACTTTGCCGATCCCGATGGCCATCTCTTCGAGGTGGACTACGAGGAAGCCTGGGTGTTTGACGACGACCATCGCCTGGTGGTGGATGAGGTCCGGCCATCGGAGGTGCTATGAGCCGCGCCAGCTGGCACCAGCACGGCCTGGTGCGCTGGGCCTGGTGCGTGCTGGGCGCGGCCTGTGGCATCGGGCTGGCGCTGGCGGTGGTTGGGCCACCTCACCATGCCTTTGTGCTGGCCTCGCTGGGGGGCAGCACGGTGTTCCTGTTCGGCCTCACGCGGGCACCGGCCGCGCAATTGCGCGCGCTGCTGGGAGGCCATGTGCTGACGGCCTCGGTGGGCATCGCTTGTGCGCAGTGGCTGGGCAGCTCGTTGCTGGCCTATGCCGTGGCCGTGAGCCTGGCGCTGGGCCTGATGCTGCTGACGCGCACCGTGCATCCACCGGCCGGCGCCAACCCGGTGATCATGGTCTACGCCCATGCCTCCTGGTCGGCGCTGCTGGACCCGGTGCTGCTGGGTCTGGCCTGCCTGCTGGGCGTGGCCTTGGTGTGGAGCCGGCTCTACCCCGGCCTTGCGCGCTACCCGGTGAGCCCGCTGGAGCCGTCGCCGCCGTCGATCAACTGGGGCGGCTGGTCCTGATCAGCGCCCGCAGGTCAACACTGCGGGATTCAAACTGGCAGCTCAACGCTGTGAGATCCAACCTGGCAGCTCAACGCTGCCAGGGCGCACCGCTGAGCTTAAAGCCAGGCTTGATGCCTTTCTTGGCAAACCAGCCTTGGTTCATCTCCAGCACATAGCGCACGGGTTTTTGTGAGCAGTGCGAGGTCTCGTCCAGCGGCTTCATGTCGGTGATGTTGACCACGCCGCCGTCGTCGCCGATGAAGGCGATGGACAGCGGCAGCAGAGTGTTCTTCATCCAAAAGCACTGCACCTGAGGCGACTCGAAGACGAACAGCATGCCGTGGTTGGCCGGCATGTCGCGGCGGTGCATGAGGCCGATCTGGCGCTGTTCGGGTGTCAGCGCCAGCTCGGCGTCGATCACGTGCATGCCGGCTTGGAGCGGGATGCTGCGCAGGCGCTGTGGGGCGTCCTGTGCCTGGCTGCTCGTGGTGGCCAGGGCGGTCAGGCAGAAGCTGGCGATCAGGCCGAGCCGGCCGAGCCGGCGGACAAAGCGGGCGTTGATGCAGGTCATGACGAGGGGCGGCGTACTGGCTTAGATTATCGGCGTGCACCCTGTCCCGCCCCTGTCGGCCGCGCCATCCCTTTCCGCTGAGTCCATGGACTCGCCCGTGCCGCTGGCGCAAGACGGGCTCGATGCGTTGGCGGGCTTCACCAACTGGGATGCTGCCGGCCACGCGCAATCGCAGTTCCAGCTCTCGGGTCTGCATTGCGCGGCGTGTGCGTTCACCATCCAGGATGCGCTGGCGCGCGTGCCCGGCGTGCGGGCCGCGCGCGTGAATGCGGCCAGCGCCCGTCTGGTGCTGGATTGGGACCCGGCTCAGGCCAGCCTCGCAGACGTGGCGACAGCCGTCGAACGCGCTGGCTACCGTGCCGCCCCCGATGTGGCCGCCAGCAGCCAGGCGCTGCGCCGTGCCGAGCGGCGCCAGATGCTGTGGCGCGTGTTCGTGAGCAACTTCGTGGCCATGCAGGTCATGATGCTGGTGGTGCCGGTCTACGTGGCCGAGCCGGGTGACATGCCGCCCGACATCGAGCGCCTGCTGCAGTGGGCCAGTTGGGTGCTGTGCCTGGTGATGCTGCTGCTCTCGGCGGGCACTTTCTTCAAGGCGGCGGTGCAGCAGCTGCGCTCACGTCGCCTGGGCATGGACGTGCCGGTGGCCTTGGGCCTGGCCGTCACCTTCGTGGCCAGCACGGGCGCGCTCTTCGACCCCCAGGGCCCGCTGGGGCACGAGGTTTACTTCGACACACTCAGCATGTTCGTCGCCTTCCTGATGCTGGGGCGGTGGTTCGAGATGGGCGCCCGCCACCGCGCAGCGCAGGCGCTGGAATCGGTGGCCTCGGCGTTGCCCGACCGGGCGCAGCGCCTGGCCGCCGATGGCCGCCTGGAGAGCGTCCATGTGGCCGAGTTGCGCCTGGGCGACCGGCTGCAGGTGCCGGCCGGCGAGCGTTTTGCCGCCGATGGCGTGGTCGAGCAGGGCGAGGGCTGCGTGGACGAAGCGATCCTGACCGGCGAGTCTCAGCCGCTGCTCAAGGCCGCAGGCGCCGAGGTGGCGGCGGGCAGCATCAACCTGGAGGCACCGCTGGTGGTGCGCGTGACGCGCGTCGGGGCGGACACCACGGCCCAGGGCATCGTGCGGCTGATGCGCGATGCGCAGGGCCAGCGCGTCGAGCAAAAGCTGGTGATGGACCAGGTGGCGCGTGGCTTCACCTTCGGCGTGCTGCTCTTGGCCCTGGGGGCTGCCCTGGCCTGGACCTGGTGGGCGCCCGAGCGCGCCGTGGCGGTGGCCGTGGCCGTGCTCATCGTGACCTGCCCCTGCGCGCTGACCCTGGCTGCGCCAGCGGCCTGGTTGGCGGCAGCGGGTGCCTTTGCGCGGCGTGGCGTGATGCTGGTGCGACTCGATGTATTGGAGCGCTTGACGGCGGTGGACCTGGTCGTCTTTGACAAGACCGGCACCGTGAGCGAGGACGCCCCGGTGCTCTCGGGCGTCACGGCCGTCGGTGCGGAGGCAGACGTTTTGATGAATAAAGCCAGCAGCCTGGCCAGGCTCTCGCGCCACCCCTACTCACGCGCGCTGGCGCGGCCGGAAGCGCCGTCAGACGCCTGGGTTGATGTCCGCGAGCATGCGGGTTTGGGCCTGGAGGCGCGCGATGCGGTCGGCCAGGTCTGGCGCCTGGGCTCGCCCGCCTGGGTCGCCGCCTTTGCCGGGCGTGTGATGGCGCCGGGTGCGCAGCTGGCGTTCGGGTCGCGTGAGGCCTTGCTCAGCCTCTCGCTGACCGAACGCCCGCGCCCTGGTGCGCTGGAGGCGGTGGCTGCGCTGCGGGCCCAGGGTTGCGAGGTGCAGCTGCTGTCTGGCGATGCGCCGGCCGCCGTCGAGCGCATGGCCTCCCAATTGGGCGGCCTGCCCTGGGTGGCAGGGGCCACGCCCGCCGAGAAGCTCGCGCGTGTGAAGGCCTGGCAGGCCGAGGGGCGCCGCGTGATGATGGTGGGCGACGGGCTCAACGACGCTCCCGTGCTGGCCGCTGCCGATGTGCGCGCGGTGATGGGGCAGGGCGCCGGCCTGGCGCGCGCCAATGCCGACCTGCTGCTGGTCTCTGACCGATTGACTGACCTGCCCTGGGCGCGCGAGCGCGGGCGGCTCACGCAGCGTGTGCTGCGGCAGAACCTGGGCTGGGCCTTGCTCTACAACCTGGCCTGTGTGCCCCTCGCCTTGGCGGGCTGGTTGCCACCGCTGGCGGCGGGCCTCGGCATGGCGGCCAGCTCGGTGCTGGTGGTGGCCAACGCGCGCCGGCTGGCACGACACTGACTCAAGGCTGACGTCACCAAACGTGGACATCCTTTATCTGCTCATCCCGCTCTCCGTGGTGCTGCTGCTCGTCATCGTGGGCGTGTTCGGCTGGGCCGTGCACAGCGGGCAGTTCGATGAGCTCGAATCACAGGGCCGTCAGCCTCTCCTTGATTCGGATCAAGACCGCGACCACGTGGACCCTTAAGAATGACCCTGCTTGCAATGAGGACGCACGATGTCTCAAGACCTGACACGCAATAACTTCTATGAGGACGGCCCGGTACGGGCCTTCGCGCTGGCCGCCGTCCTGTGGGGCGTGGTGGGCATGCTGGTCGGTGTGGTGATTGCCGCCCAGCTTGCCTGGCCCGAACTCAACCTGGGCGTCCCCTGCGGCCGCTGCACACCAACGCGGTGATCTTCGCGTTCGGCGGCTGCACGCTGTTCGCCACCTCGTATCACGTGGTCCAGCGCACGTGCCAGACGCGCCTCTTTGCGCCCGCCATCGCGTGGTTCACGTTCTGGGGTTGGCAACTCGTCATCCTGGCGGCCGCCATCACGTTGCCGATGGGCTTTACCCAGGGCAAGGAGTACGCCGAGCTCGAATGGCCGATCGACATCCTGATCGCAGTGGTCTGGGTGGCCTATGCGCTGGTGTTCTTCGGCACCGTGGGCACCCGCAAGATCCGGCACATCTATGTGGCCAACTGGTTCTTTGGCGCCTTCATCATCGCCGTGGCGCTGCTGCACATCGTCAACAGCGCGGCCATCCCGGTCTCACTGACCAAGAGCTACTCGGCCTATGCCGGCGTGCAGGACGCGATGGTGCAGTGGTGGTACGGCCATAACGCCGTGGGCTTCTTCCTGACCGCCGGCTTCCTGGGGATGATGTACTACTACATCCCCAAGCAGACCGGCCGTCCGGTCTACAGCTACCGGCTCTCCATCGTCCACTTCTGGGCGCTGATCTTCACCTACATGTGGGCAGGCCCCCACCACCTGCACTACACGGCACTGCCGGACTGGGCGCAGAGCGTGGGCATGGTGTTCAGCCTGGTGCTGCTGGCGCCGTCCTGGGGCGGCATGATCAACGGCATCATGACCCTCTCGGGCGCCTGGCACAAGCTGCGTGACGACCCGATCCTGAAGTTCCTGATCGTGTCCCTGTCGTTCTACGGCATGAGCACCTTCGAGGGCCCGATGATGTCCATCAAGACGGTCAACGCCCTCAGCCACTACACCGACTGGACCGTCGGCCACGTGCACTCCGGTGCGCTCGGCTGGGTGG
>CALMQC010000273.1 GCA_937871895.1 uncultured Roseateles sp.
TCGATGAAAGGGATGTAGAGATCGGCGCGGTCAAACAGGGTGGCGTAGCGGCGGCGGTACTCGCGCAGCAGAGCTTCAGGCACCAGCTCCTGGCGAACGTAGGGCGGATTCCCGACGACGCAATCAAAGTGGCTGGGGAGCGACGTGAGCAGAAAGTCCCCTTGAATGAGCCACAGCCCACACAAGCGGTTGGCCTCTGCTGGCTCGAAGCCTGCGCCGAGTAGTTGCTCTTGAACCTTGCTGCGTGTCTGGCGATAGCTGCCGTGATGCAACTCGACGGCCCGAATGCAGTTGTCCAGGTTGGGGTTTGGCGCGCCACGCTTCACGTGCCGTGCATGTGCAGCCAGCAGGCGTTCGATGGCGGGATGAAGAAAGTCCCCCGCACCAAATGAAGGTTCTAGCAGCGAAAGCTGCCAGAGCGGTCGATCCGACCGGTAGCCCACCAGATCCAGGATGAACTCGACGACCTCTCGGCGCGTGTAGATGGCGCCGCGTGAATCTGCATCGTCGTTGCGTGCCAGCGCGTCGGCGGCTTCGGTGACGGGGCACAAACCGGGCAGGCTGGCTTGATGCATCGGGAGAGTGCTCGGCATGAAGGATCCTTGGGCGTGTGTATTGTGGTTCACCTGAAATCCCGACTCTCCGTCGGCAACCGCCCCAGCAGGGGGTTCAGATTCCTGAACCCGCGTGCCAGCAGGTGCCGCACATCGCCGTCGCCGCGTTGCCAGACGCCTTCGACGGCGAGCAGGCGGGCGCCGAGGATGGTGCTGCGGTGCTCCTCATAGACCTTGGGCCAGACGATGACCTGGACGTTGCCGGTTTCGTCTTCGAGGGTGACGAAGAGGGTGCCTTTGGCGGTCTGCGGTTTTTGGCGGCCGGTGACGATGCCGCAAGCCTTGGCGCGGCGGCCGCTCTTGAGGCCGTCGAGCTGGCGGGCGGAGAGCAGGCCGTCTTGGGCGAGGCGCTGGCGCAGCAGGGCGAGGGGGTGGCGGCGCAGGGTGAGGCCGGTGGCAGCGTAGTCCCACAGCACTTCCTCGCCCTCGGCGGCGGGGGGCAGGGCGAGATCGTCTTCAGGCAGCAGGCTGCCTTGCAGCAGGGCGGGCATGGTGTGCAGGGCGGAGGCCTGCCAGACCTGCTGGCGGCGGTGGCCGGCGAGGCTGGTGAGCGCGTCGGCGGCGGCGAGCTGCTGCATCTCCTGCTGGCTGAGGCGGGCGCGCAGGGCGAGGTCTTGGGGGTGGGTGAAGGGGCCCTCTTGGTGGCGCGAGTGTTCGATGCGCTGGGCGGCCTCGGTGCCCAGGCCGCTGACGAGGCGCAGGCCGAGGCGCACCGCAGGCTGCACGTGCCCCCGGTCGCCGGCAGGGCCGTTGCCCGCCCCCCGAGGGGGCTGCGCCTCGCCCTCGCGCAGCTCCAGCGTGCTGTCGTGGCCGCTGTGATTCACGTCGATGGGCAGCACCTCGATGTGGTGCCGGCGCGCGTCCTGCACCAGCTGGCTGGGTGTGTAGAAGCCGAGCGGTTGTGAGTTGAGCAGGGCGCACAAAAAGGCGGCGGGCTCGTGGCATTTGAGCCAGGCGCTGACGTAGGTCAGCAGCGCGAAGCTGGCGGCGTGGCTCTCGGGGAAGCCGTAGCTGGAGAAGCCTTTGATCTGGTTGAAGATCTGCTCGGCAAAGTGGTCTTCATAGCCGCGTTCGCGCATGCCCTTGATGACTTTGTCGTAGTACTTTTCAAGCACGCCGGGGCGCTTCCAGGCGGCCATGGCGCGGCGCAGGCCATCGGCTTCCGTGGCCGTGAAGCCTGCGGCAATCATGGCGACCTGCATGACCTGTTCCTGGAAGATGGGCACGCCGCAGGTGCGCGCGAGCGCGGCCTTCAGGTCGTCCTTGGGGTACTTGATCTGATCGGGCGGCAAGGCTCGATTCTTCAAGTAGGGGTGCACCATGCCGCCCTCGATGGGGCCGGGCCGCACGATGGCGACCTCGACCACGAGGTCGTAGTAGGTGCGTGGCTGCAGGCGCGGCAGCATGGACATCTGCGCGCGCGATTCGATCTGGAAGACGCCAACGGTGTCGGCCTTGCAGATCATGTCGTAGGTGGCGGTGTCGTTGTCGGGGATGGTGAGGTCGATGGCCGTGCCGCGCAGTGGGTTGACGAGGTCGAAGCACTTCCGGATCGCGGTGAGCATGCCGAGGGCCAGCACGTCGACCTTCATCATCTTGAGCTCGTCGATGTCGTCCTTGTCCCATTCGATGACGCTGCGGTTGTCCATGGTGGCGTTCTCGATGGGCACGAGGCGCTCCAGGGGCCCCTGCGTCAGCACAAAGCCGCCAACGTGCTGCGAGAGGTGCCGGGGCAGGCCATTGAGCTGGCGGGCGAGCGCGATGAGCTGCTGCAGGCGAGGGTCGTCGTCAGCCATGCCGAGTTGCTGCAGCAGGGCGGCGCGGTGCTCCTCGGGCAGTACTTCGGTGGACCAGCCGCTGTGGTCCTTGCTCATGAGGTCGAGCTGGGCCTCGCTGAAGCCCAGGGCCTTGCCGACGTCGCGGATGGCGCTCTTGGGGCGGTAGCAGGTGACGACGGCGGTGAGCGCGGCGCGGTCGCGGCCGTACTTGGCGTAGAGGTGCTGGATGACTTCTTCGCGGCGCTCGTGTTCGAAGTCGACGTCGATGTCGGGCGGCTCGTTGCGCTCGCGGCTGATGAAGCGCTCGAACAGCAGGGTGCTGCGATCCGGGTCCACCGAGGTGATGTGCAGGCAGTAGCAGACGACGCTGTTGGCCGCCGAGCCCCGGCCCTGGCACAGGATGCCAATGCCGCGCGCGAAAGCGACGACATCAGCCACGGTCAGGAAGTAGTGCTCGTAGCCGAGCTCCTCGATCAGCGCGAGTTCATGCTCGATGCGGGCCCGCCATTTGTCGGGGAGGCCTTGCGGCCAGCGTTTGCGGGCGCCCTCGTCAGTGAGGTGGCGCAGATGCTGCCGAGGCGTCACGCCGGCCGGCACGACCTCGCTGGGGTATTGGTAGCGGATCTCGTCGAGGCTGAAGCTGCAGCGCGCGGCCACGTGCAGGGTCTCGCGCAGCAGCTCGGGCGGGTAGAGCTGGGCGATGCGCGGGCGGCTGCGCAGGTGGCGCTCGGCATTGGGCTGCAGGTCGAAGCCGCACTCGGCCACCGGGCGGCCCAGGCGCGTGGCCGTCATCACGTCCTGCAGCGCTTTGCGGGAGCGGACGTGGAAGTGCACGTCGCCCGCCGCCACCAGGGGCAGGGCGGTGGCCTCGGACAGCGCTTGCAGGCGCTGCAGCCAGCGCGCGTCACTGGCCTCGCGCAGCAGCTCGACGGCGAGCCAGGCGCGGCCGGTGAAGTGCTGCAGCAGCCAGTGGGCGGGGGGCAGCAGGTTGGCGTCGCCCGCGTCGCGCGGCAGCACGAGCAGGGCCAGGCAATTGCCAAGCTGTTCGGCTGCGATCTGCCGCCAGTGCAGGGTGTATTCGCCCTTGACCGGGCTGGCCCGCCGCAACTGCGTGATGAACTGGCAGAGGTTGCCGTAGCCGTTGAGGTTCTGCGCGATCAGCACGAGCTTGAAGCGCGGCGTGCCAGCGTCGTCGCGGACGAGGAACTCGCTGCCGATCAGCAGCTGCAGGGTGACGGGCGAGGTGGCCTCCAGCAGCGCGGCTTCGCGCAGCTCCCGCAGTTGCCGGTGTGCGCGCACCACGCCGGCCAGCGAGCATTCGTCGGTCAGGGCCAGGGCCTCGTAGCCCAGCGCCACGGCGCGCGTGACCAGTTCTTGTGGCTCGGAGGCGCCGCGCAGGAAGCTGAAGGCTGACAGGCAGTGCAGCTCCGCATACGCAGACGGCTCGTGCTTCACGCAAACACCCCATGCAGAAACCAGCCCGAGCCGCCCAGGGCAGTGTCAGGCAGGCGCTCGTGATAGACCCACAGCAGGCCGCGCGTGGCGCTGCGGTAGACGAAGTAGTCGCGCGTTTGCAGCTGGCTGCGTCCCTCCCACCACCCGGCCTCGATGCGGTGCGGCCCGCTGATGCGGGTGAGGGGCCCGGCCAGCAAGGGCTGCTCGCGCGCGTCGCAGCGCAGGGGCTGGGGCGGCTCGACCAGCCAG
>CALMQC010000274.1 GCA_937871895.1 uncultured Roseateles sp.
GGCCGCCGTCAAGCTGCTGCGTGGCGATGTGGCCGGGCCGGGCCTCGCGGCACGCTTCGCGCGTGAGCGGGCGCTGCTGGGCCGGCTCAGCCACCCCGGCATCGCGCGGCTGCTGGACGCGGGTGAGCAGGACGGGCGCGCCTTCCTGGTGCTGGAGCACGTGGTCGGCACGACGCTGTCCGAGCACGTGCGCGCGCGCGGCCTGGGGCTCAACGCCCGTGTGCGCCTGCTGCTGGCCGTGGCGCGCGCGGTGGAGCATGCGCATGCGCAGCTCATCGTGCACCGCGACTTGAAGCCCAGCAATGTGATGGTGCATGAATCGGGCACCACCAAGCTGCTGGACTTCGGCATCGCCGGTTTGCTGGACGACAGCGGCGCCCAGACCGACCACCAGCTCACGCAGCTGGCCGGCCGGCGGCTCACACCCGCCTATGCGGCGCCCGAGCAGATCCGCGGCGGCGCCATCGGCATCGCGGCGGATGTGTATTCACTGGGCGTGATGCTCTACGAGCTGGCCAGCGGCCACCTGCCCTTTGGCTCGGCAAGCAGCAGCCGCACGGCCTTGGAACACGCGGTGCTGCACACCCAGGCGCCGCGCATCACCCGCAGTGCCACGGGCGCTGAGGCAGACCCACCGCAGAACGGCCCCGGCCGCCCGGCCGACGCCGCTCGCGCCCGGGGCGACCTGGAAGCCGTGGCCGCCAAGGCCATGCGCAAGGAGCCGGGCGAGCGCTATGCCAGCGTGGGCGCCCTGATCCTCGACCTGCAGCGCTGGCTCGACCAGCGGCCGGTCAGCGTGCGCGCCGAGGACTGGCGCCACCGCACCCACCTCTGGATGCGGCGCAATGCCGCGCTGGTGACGGCCGGCGCGCTGGTGCTGTGCGCGCTGAGCGTGGGCCTGGGCGTCAGCCTGCAACAGCGCCACCTGGCGCAGCAGGCGGCCAGCGACGCCGAGGCCGTCAGCAGCTTCATGACCGAGTTGCTGGAGTCCGCCAGCCCCGACCGCCACGGCGGCCAGCCGCCGAGCCTGCTGCAGCTGCTGGAGAGCAAGCGCGCCGAGCTGCCCACGCGCTTTGAGGGGCAGCCGCAGGTCAAGGACAAGGTGCTGGCCACGCTGACTGCCACCTACCTGGGCATGAACCGCTTCGACATCGCGCTGCCGCTGGCCGAGCAGCGCCTCGCGTCAGCACGCGAGCACTGGGGCGACGACGCGCCGCAGACCCAGGACGCCCAGCTGGGCCTGGCCCGGCTGCTGGTCATCCAGGACAACAGCCGGCAGGTGATCGCGCTGCTGGAGCCCCTGCTGCCCAAGTTGCGCGCCCGGCTCGGCCCCGACGATGTGCAGACCGTCAGCGCGCGCCAGGTGCTGCTGATGGCCTATGCGGGGCGCGCCCGCTTTGCGGAATCGGAGACCCTGTTCCAGGAGGAGCGGGCCTCGGCACGGCGGCGTTTCAAGCCCGATCACTACAGCTACCACTACAACGCGCAATACCTCTTCGTGCTGCGCAGCGAGCAAGGGCGACTGACCGAGGCCGAGCAGCTGATGGCCGAACTCGCGCGCCACGGGCACCTGGCCAATGAGCGCCAACAGCGCTTTGTCCGCGTGACTGATCGCAACCTGGCCCAGGTGCAATGGCGGCTGCTGATGGACGATGCCCAGCAGGCACAAGCCCGGGCCGTGGCGGCCGGCCAGCGCATGGACGCGCTGCTGGGCCGCGGCAACGACCTGCATGGCAGCCTGCTGAGCGCGTTGGCCGAGCACCTGTGGCAGCTGGACGAACCGGCCGCCGCCCTGGCCCACCTGCAACGCTGGCAACAGGACCAGCGTGCCGTGGGCGCCGCGCCGCATTCCTTCGGCGGCGTGGTGCGCGAGATGGCCATCCTGGCTGCCCGGGCACGCGCGGGCCAGGCGCTGGAGGCCCAGGAGGTCGAGGCCGGCCTGCAGGCCTTGAACAGCCAAGCCTTGGTCACCAGCCACCGCCGCGCCGAAGGCCTGCTGCATCTGGCCACTGCCAGCCTGTACGGCCTGCCGGCCGCGCAGGGCCAGCCCTTGTTGGCGCGGCTGCTGGAGGCCCTGGACGCGCCGGGGCTGATCACGCTGCCCCAGTGGCAGGCCCGCGCCGAGCATGTGCGGGCGCTGTACGCGGCGCGCCAGGGCTCGACGCAGGCGGCCCTGGAAGCCGCG
>CALMQC010000275.1 GCA_937871895.1 uncultured Roseateles sp.
GCCGGTGCTGCGGACCACGGCCCGGCTGTAGTAGTTGATGCCCAGGTAGTCCAGCGGCTGGGCGATGGTGGCCATGTCGTCGATCAGCACCAGGGGCTCGCAGCCGGGCCAGAGGGCCCAAAGATCCGCCGGGTACTCGCCGCGCAGCAGTGGGTCCAGCACCCAGGCGTTTTGGTAGGCGTTGAAGAGGGCGACTGCACGTGTGTCTGCCGGCGTGACCGGGTAGGCCGGCGACACATTGGCCACCAGGCCATGCTGTGCGCCAGGGGCGTTGGCGCGCATGGCGGGCAGCGCCAGGCCGTGGGCCAGCAGGTGGTGGTGCATGGCCTGGGCGCCCCAGCGCAACTGCGCATGGCCTGGGGCGTGGTGGCCGTTGCCGTAGCCCAGATAGGCCGAGCACCAGGGCTCATTGAAGGTGGCCCAGGCGGCCACGCGCCCGCGCAGCTCGCGGGTCATCAGGTCGGCGTAGTCGGCAAAGCGGTAGGCCAGCTCGCGGTTGAGCCAGCCGCCCCGGTCTTCCAGGTGCTGGGGGAGATCCCAGTGGTAGAGCGTGACGTAGGCCTTGATGCCTCGGCGCTCCAGGCTGTCGAGCAGGCGCTTGTAGAAATCGATGCCCTTGGCATTGGGCCGGCCTGTCTCGTCCATCACGCGTGGCCAGGCGATGGAGAATCGGTAGGCGTCGAGGCCCAGGTCGGCCATCAAGGCCACATCCTCGTCGAAGCGGTGGTAATGGTCGCAGGCCACATCGCCGTTCTCACCCCGCAACACCTTGCCGGGCGTGGCGCAAAAAGTGTCCCAGATGGAGGGCAGCCGGCCGCCCTCGAAGGCCGCGCCTTCGATCTGGTAAGACGAAGTCCCGGAGCCGAAGACGAAGTCCTTGCGCCATAGCGGCGAGCCAGCGGGCGGGGCGACCAGCGCGGCGAGCGCGGCCAGGGAGGGGTGCTTGCTCATGAGTATTCAGGGGGATGGGCGAGAGCCACCGGTTGTGTGATAGTTCTAGCTAAACGAAGGCTGTTTAGTAAAAATGGCCGCTTCCCGGCGCATGATTGCCGGAACTGACGCGGGCGGGTGCCCGCCTTTCTGTGCGGTTCGAAGGGCGGGTGGGCATGGCGCCGAGTTCCACCAGCGCATTGCCCCTGACTGCCAACTCGAACATGTCCAAACCCGTCACGATCCGCAAACTGGCCCTGGCGGCCAATGTGTCCATCGGCACCGTGTCGCGTGCGCTCAAGGGGCAGTCCGGCCTGTCGGAGCAGACGCGTGGCGAGATCCTGAAACTGGCTGCCGACATGGGCTATGACCTGGGCAAGCTGCGCTCCACGCGGCCGCGCCGCATCCTCTTCGTCTACAACCGCGAGCTCAGCTCGCTGGCCACCAACCCCTACTACTCCCACGTGCTGCACGGCGCCGAGACGGCTTGCCGTGAACAGGCTGTGGACTTGAGCGTGCTGTCCGTGGCGCCGGGCGAGGCCGTGGCGCCGCAGGTGCGACGTGGGGGGGCGGATGCCATCCTGGCAGCCGGGCACTTCGACGCCGGCACCATGCAGGCCTTGCGGGGCTGCGACCTGCCCATGGTGCTGGTGGCCCACTTTCACGCCGGCATCCATTGCGTCAATGACGACAGCATCTACGGCGCGCGGGCCATGACCGAACACCTTCTGGCGCAAGGCGCCAAGCGCCTGGCCTTCATCGGCGGGCCGCTGGCCAATCACTCGGTGGCCCAGCGCTTGAAGGGATTCCGCCAAGCGCTGTTTGCGGCCGGGCGCCTGGCCGACCCGACGCTGGAGGTGGAGCTCGATGCCACCATCGACTACGGCGAGGCCGGCCGCAAGGCCATGCGCGGCCTGCTGGCCTTGCCCCAGCCGCCCGACGCCATCTTTGCCTACAACGACCAAACGGCGCTGCGCGCGCTGGAGGCTTGCGTCGATGCTGGCCTGAGCGTGCCGCAGGACGTGCTGATCGCGGGCTATGACGACATCGACGACGCCGCCCGCAGCCAGCCGGCGCTGACCACCATCCGCGTGGACAAGGAGCGCCTGTGCCGTGAGGCTGTGCTGCAGTTGCTGGACGGGCGCGTCGAACCCGGCGAGACCTTGCTGCCGGTGGACCTGGTCGTGCGCGACAGCACGGTCCGCGCACGCACCTGACATCAGCGCGCCGGCAGGTAGGGCGTGAGCCATTTCATCTGCGGCTTGTCCCGGCCATCCGGCCCGGGCTCGATGGACAGGAAGTAGTCACCCCACCACGGCCCGGCCGCCCACCACAGCCAGCCGGCCCAGACGTCGGCATTGGCGTGCAGGTGATCGAGCGCGGCCTTGATGCTGGCCTCGCAGCTCGCATTGGCGCCGCCGCCCAGCTCGCCGAGCAGGCCCTTGTGCTTGTGCTCACGCAGCCAGGCCGTGAAGCGCTGTAGCCGCTCGGCGCCGCCGGGGCCTTCGCAGACGGGGCTGGTGCCGGAGTTGTCCTTGTCGAAGTACTGGTGCACCTCGATCAAGAGGTTCTTGCCTGGGTCGCGGATCTGCTTCATGGCCACGCTGTTTGGCGTGCCGTAGTAGTTGCTGTCCCAGCTCCAGGCGCCGGTCCAGGCGTTGCCGGGCACGCTCACCACATTGCGTGCGCCGGTGGCGCGGATGGCGGCGATGGCGGCGTTGGCGCTCTCGACCCAGGTTTCGGTCTTCATCGTGTGCGGCTCGTTGACGAGGCCGAACATCACGCGAGGGTTGTCCTTGAACTGCTCGGCCACGCGACGCCAGAAGTCGGCGAACGCGGCGTGCGGCACTTGCTTGCTGCCGACGGTGTGGCCGTGCCAGCGCGCGTAGTTGTGCGGGTTGAGCAGGACGCTGAGGCCGCGGTCGGTCGTGCCGTCCACAAAGGCGCGCAGGCGGCCGAGCTCGGTGGTGTCGAGTTCCTGCATCAGCTGCCGCTGCAGGCGCTCCCAGCGAAAACCGACGCGCACAAGGTTCATGCCACGCGACTGGAAGTAGGCCGTGCTGCGCACCGTGGGGTAGATGTAGTCCTCGTCGTAGAGGCCAGGCAGGTTCTTCTCGCCGAACTCGGCGCCCGCGAGGTTGACGCCGCGCCATGGCAGCAGCTTGGGCTCTGCCGCGTGCGCGGCGAGAGCCGCCAGGGCCAGCGCTGCCACGATCCAGGTCCTGAGGGCGGTGCGCATCAACGAGTCTCCTTGTTTGGCTGCACCTTCAGTGCGCCCAGCACGTCCTGGCAGGCGCCCATGGTGTGGTAGTCGGTCTTGCCCGGAGGGCTCTTCTTGGTGTCGACCTTGCGGTTGTCGGGGTGCAACTGGCGCCACCAGGCGCCGCGCTCGTGGTCGATGAAGTGCTGCCAGGCGTAGGCCCAGAGGCGGTCGTAGGCATCCCAGTAACGCGGCTCACCCGTGCGCACCGCCAGCCAGGCGGCGGCGGCCAGGCTCTCGGCCTGGACCCAGAAGTACTTGTCGCCGTCGCAGACTTGCTCGTCGGGGCCGAAGCCGTAGACGAGGCCACCGTGCGTGGCGTCCCAGCCCAGGCGCATCGCGGTGTCGAAGAAATGGCAGGCCGTCGGCACCAGCCAGTCCGGCGCAGCGGAGCCCAATCGCCGATCCAGTTGCATCAGCAACTTGGCCCACTCGGTGAGGTGGCCGGTTTGGTAGCCCCAAGGGCGGAAGATGTTGGTCTTGTCGTGGCGGTTGTAGTCCCAGTCGGGGCTCCAGTCCTGGCGGTAGTGCTCCCAAACCAGGCCTTCAGCCTTGGCGGCTTGCTTGCGGGCAATGCCTTCGGCCAGCAGCAGGGCGCGGTCAAGGTAGCGGGCCTCGCCCGTGGCAGCGTGTGCTGCCAGCATGGCCTCGCAGCTGTGCATGTTGGCGTTCTGGCCGCGGTAGGAACCGACCTGCCAGTCGGGCGTCGCTTCATCGGCATAGAGGCCGTGCTCCGGCAGCCAGAAGCGGCGTTCCATCAACTCAAAGGTGTCGGCGATGCCCTGAGCGGCGCCCGGCACACCGACGTCCGCCGCGTGGGCGTGGGCCAGCAGCACAAAGGCCAGGCCATAGCAGTGGTTGGTGCCGTCCCGTACGGTGGCCTTGCCCTCGTGCCAATCGATCTCCCAGGCATAGCCTTCGCCGCTGGGCTGCAGGTGCGCGGTGCGCACGAAGTCGAGTGCGTGCTGCACATCGGCCAGCGGGGCGCCGAACCAGCGGTGGGCGAGCGCGGTGTTGAAGACGAAGCGCGTGCTGGAGACGAGGTGGCGGGTGCGGCGGTCGTAGACGGTGCCGTCGTCCGCGTAGCAGTGGAAGTAGCCGCCGCTCGGGTCCTTGGCGCGTGGCGCATAGAAGGAGAGCGTGTGCTGGATGTGGGCGAGCAGGGCTTGGGGCTCGCGCAGATTCGGAAGGGGAGGCGTCACTTGAGAACCTCGGTGCGCAGGAAATGGGTCAGCTCGTCAGCCATCTGGGCGTGGACGTCGATGCGCGGGTGCGCGTAGGCAAACGCCTGGAAGTTGTAGCGCCAGACCAGCGGATCGCCTTCGGCGCGCAGGGTTTGGTAGGCGTCGTCCAGGGCCTTGGCAAGACGCGGCTCGTCCTTCCAGGCCGTCATGCCGCCGACGGCAATGACGAGCCGGGCGTCAGGGTGGCGCTGGCGCACCTGGCGGAGGAAGTCGAGGTAGCGCGAGCCGAAGTCGGGCGAGAGCTTCTGACCCATCGAATTCGGGAAGCCGTGGTCGTTCTGCCCCAGGTTGATGACGACGATCTCGGGCTTGACGGGATCGGGCGGCGCGATGGGTGCGTCGAGGCGCGGCGCGACACGGTCCCAGACTTGGTGCTGCAGCATGTCGTGCCAGGTGGCCGTGAGGCCGATGCCGCTGACGGCCTGGCCAAAGTAGTCGGCGCCCAGGCGTTCGGCGGTGATCGCGCCATAGGCACGGGTGCCGTCGTGGGTGGAGAGGTCTTCGTACTGGTCGGCGCCGAGGTCGCCATTGCAGGCGCCGGCGGTGATGGAGTCGCCATAGACCACGAGCCGCAACGGGCGCGCGGGCGGCGGCGGCAGCAGGCGGCCACCAGGCGAGAGGCGCAGCCCGAGCAAGGTGGCGTCGCCCTGCGAGCCCTCGGTGCGCTTGACGAGGCGCAGCTCGTGCGCGCCCGGCGGGAGGGTCTTGCTCAGCACCCATTCGCCGCGCTCGCCACGCAGGTGCAGGCGGTGGGGCTGCTGGTCGATCCACACCGTGTAGTAGCTGACGCCGTGCGGCTCGAAGCTGAACGCGATCGACTCACCCGTGAAGCGCGCGCGCAGCTCGTTGCCGCTCCAGGACAGGCGCACGGCCGCCTGCCCTTCGACGCGCTTGCGCTCCATGCGGCCGATGTACTGCAGCTCTGGCGCGTCGGTGCTGATGAGGCCGGCGCCGCCAGCTCCCTTGCGCTCGAAGTCGAAGTGCTGGAGCTCGACGCCCTGCAGCCCCGCCGCCATCACGGCGAGCATGCTTGCAGGCCGTCCGCTGCCCTGCCATTCGTCGCGCTTGACGCGCACATGCAGCAGGTGAGGGCCGGGCTCCAGGTCGCGGCCCACCGGGGTGTGGGACCAGCCGAGGTAGCCACGGCGCTCGGGCACCTGGCCGCGCAGGGTCACGACGGGGCCGTCGTCCACCCAGGCTTCGAGGTTGCGGTAGTGCTCGCTCTCGGCGTGGAAGACGGCAATCTGCCGGCCCCAGACCAAGAAGGAAGCGGTCGCGTCGTCCGTGCGCGCGACCCAGCCCGCTTGCTGGTGCGGCCACTCAGGGTGCACCTCGCCGCCGCGCGTGAAGCCGCGATTGACGTAAGGCTGGAGCTGGTCGCCAGCCCAGGTGCGGGTGAACTCGTGGTCACGCCCATGCAGGGCGAAGGGGAGGGGCGGCGCTGTGCCGGGCGGGGCCGCCAGAGCGGCGGTGAACACCTCGAACAGCGCGGCGGCGATGGCGTCATGCCCACGTTGGTTGGGGTGCACGGGCTCGTCGTAGAGCTGGCCCCAGTCGCCCTGGCCAGCCGCCACGCGGGCTTGCATCCAGGCGCCGAAGTC
>CALMQC010000276.1 GCA_937871895.1 uncultured Roseateles sp.
ATCAGGTAGGGCGCGCCGCTCTCGCTGTGCCGCACGACGAACATGTCGGCGTGCATGGCGCTCAAGTTGGCGACGGTGTCGAGCAGGGTCTCGCCCTTGGCCGTGCTGGAGCGCGCGATGTCGAGGTTGAGCACGTCGGCCGAGAGGCGCTTGGCGGCGATCTCGAAGGTCGTGCGCGTGCGCGTGCTGTTCTCGAAGAACAGGTTGAACACCGACTTGCCGCGCAGCAGCGGCACCTTCTTGACCTCGCGGTCGTTGACCGACAGGAAGCTGCTCGCGGTGTCGAGGATGTGGGTGATGACCTTCTCGGGCAGGCCCTCGATGGACAGCAGGTGGACCAGCTCGCCGTGCTTGTTGAGCTGAGGGTTGCGTTTACTCAGCATCAAGGCTCTCCCGGGTCTTGAGGTGGAAGCCGAAGCGGCCTTGCTCGGTCTTCTCCAGCCGCAGGCTGACGCCCGGCGCCAGGCTGACGCGCGCGGCCGAGAAGGCGGGCTCGATGGGCAGCTGGCGCCCGCCACGGTCCACCAGCACGGCCAGTTGCACCGAGGCCGGGCGGCCGAAGTCGAACAGCTCGTTGATGACGGCGCGCGTGGTGCGGCCGGTGTAGAGCACGTCGTCGATCAAGAGGATGGGCCGGCCCTCGACCTCGAAGGGCAGGCGCGTGGGGTCGCTGCCATGCACCATGCCGCGCGAACCGAAGTCGTCGCGGTGCAGGCTGCTGGAGATGACGCCGGCAGTGCCGAGGTTGAGGTCGAGCGCCAGTCGCTCGGCCAGCCAGGCGCCGCCGCTCCAGACGCCCACCAGGGCCATGTCGGGCTGAAGCAGGCGCTCCACCCCGCGACGCAGGTCGAGGTACAGGGCCTCGGCGTCGAGCAAGAGTTCGGTCATGAGCTTGTCTCTCTCAGGAACTGTTCAAGGATCAGGGTCGCGGCTGCCGCGTCCACATCGTCGGCCCCCTGGCTCTCGGCCTCGACCGAGGTGTAGCGCTCGTCCACCTCGAACACCGGCAGGTGGAAGCGCCCGGCCAGGCGGCGCCCGAAGCGCAGCGCCTTTTCGGTCATCTCGTGCGCGGCCCCGTCGGGGTGGCGCGGCACGCCGATGACGAGGCCCTGCGGCTCCCATTCGCGCACCAGGCGGGCGATGTCATCGAAGGCCGCATCGCCGCCACGCAGGCTGCCGCGCGGCTCCACCACGCCCATCAGTCGCGTGCCCGAGGCCACGCCGATGCGCCGGGTGCCAAAGTCAAAAGCAAGAAAGGACTGGAGGGACGACGCGGAGCCTGCCACAGGCTTCATGCGTGCCCCGCGTCACTGCTGAGCATGCGGGGGTCGATGCCCAGCAAGGCCAGCGCACGCTCGTAGCGTTGCTCGACCGGCGTGTCGAAGATGATGTCCGGGCTGGCGTCCACGGTGATCCATCCATTGCGGCCGATCTCTTCTTCCAGCTGGCCGGCGGCCCAGCCGCTGTAGCCCAGCGTGACCAGCACGCGGCGCGGGCCGGCGCCGCTGGACAGGGCTTCGAGCACATCGCGCGAGGTCGTCATCTCCAGCCCACCGGGCACCGACAGCGTGGCGTTGTAGTGCCCGCCACTGGCATCCAGCGGCTCGTGCAGCACAAAGCCACGGTCGGTTTGCACCGGCCCGCCGTAGAAGACCGGGCCGGCTGCGCGCTCGTCGTCGGGTGGGGTGAGTTCGACCTTCTCGAACAGGCCGCCCAGCGTCATCGAAATCGGCTTGTTGATCACCAGGCCCAGCGCGCCGTTCTCGTTGTGCTCGCACAGGTAGACCACCGTGCCCGCAAAGGTCTCATCGGCCATGCCCGGCATGGCGATGAGGAACTGGTTGGTCAACACGATGCGGTCAGGGGGCATGGGGGCATTTTAGTTGCCCGACACTCCGGGCCATGAGCACTGCACTGGTATGGCTGCGCCGCGACCTGCGTTTGCAGGACCATGCCGCACTCGCGGCCGCCACGGCGAGCGCGGAGCGGGTGTGGACCGTCTTCGTCTTTGACACGACCATCCTGGCCGGGCTGCCGCGCCGGGACCGGCGGGTGGACTTCATCCATGCCGCCGTGGCCGACCTGCATGCCCGCGCCGGTTTGCTGGTGCGGGTGGGCGACCCGCGTCAGATCATCCCGGCCCTGGCGCGCGAACTGGGCGTGGGCGCCGTGCACGCCAGCCACGACGACGACCCGGCCGCCCTGGCGCGCGATGCCGAGGTGGCCGCCGCCCTGCCCTGCCCGCTGCACACCTGCAAGGACCACGTGGTGCTGGAGCGCGCCGAGGTGCTGACCGCTGCGGGGCGGCCCTACACCGTCTTCACGCCCTACAAGCGCGCCTGGCTGCAGCGGCTGCGCCCGCAGGACGTGGCCGAGCGCGTGGTGCAGCCCGAACGCCTGGTGCGCGGCCAGGACGCGCTGCCCAGCCTGTCCGACCTCGGCTTTGAGGCCTCCGACCTGAGCCCCGCTGTGGGCCGAGGCGAGGCCGGCGCCCAAGCGCTGTTGGCCGACTTCCTGCCGCGCATGGACCGCTATGACCAGACGCGTGATTTCCCTGGCATCAAGGGTCCCAGCTACCTGGGCGTGCACCTGCGCTTTGGCACGGTGTCAGTGCGAGAGCTGGTGCGGCTGGCGCAGTCGCACAGCTCAGGTGGCGCGCAAACCTGGCTGTCCGAGCTGATCTGGCGCGACTTCTATCACCAGTTGCTGCACCACTTCCCGCACGTGGCGCGCCTGCCCTTCAAGCCGGAGTACAGCGCCGTCAGCTGGGACGACAACGAGGCCTTCTTCGAGGCCTGGTGCCAAGGTCGGACCGGCTATCCGCTGGTGGACGCTGGCATGCGCCAACTGGCTCAGACCGGCTATATGCACAACCGCCTGCGCATGGTGACGGCGAGCTTCTTGACCAAGGATCTGGGCATCGACTGGCGGCGCGGCGAGGCCTGGTTTGCTGAGCTGCTGCTGGACTTCGACCTAGCGGCCAATAACGGCGGCTGGCAGTGGGCGGCGTCCACCGGCTGCGATGCCCAGCCCTGGTTCCGCATCTTCAACCCGGTCACGCAGAGCCAGAAGTTCGACCCCGAGGGCCGCTTCATCAAGCGCTACTGCCCGGAGCTTGCCCACTTGGATGCGAAACAGATCCATGAGCCCTGGCTGCATGGCGGGCCGGCAGCCATCGTCGATCACGCAGCGGCGCGGGAGCGCACGCTGGCGCGCTTCGCCGTGGTCAAAAAGGATCAGAGTTTGTAGACGCCGCAGCCGATCAGCAGATCGCCGGGCAACGGGCGGACGAAGGACACCTTCTCCAGCACCTCGCCCGTCCCGGGCCGCACGGTCTGGTAGTCCACCCAGCCACCGCCCTGGTCGGCGCAGGTGAAGCCGTCGCGCAGCAGGTGCTCCCACTGCAAGCCAGTGACCTGGCGCAGATGCCCGCCATGGAAGCTGGGATTGGGGCCGAAGGCGGTGAAGATGCCGCTGCGGTCGA
Organism: uncultured Roseateles sp.; assembly: GCA_937871895.1. Lineage (GTDB taxonomy): Bacteria > Pseudomonadota > Gammaproteobacteria > Burkholderiales > Burkholderiaceae_C > Pelomonas. Next base: position 3,485 of record CALMQC010000276.1, read on the forward strand.
AGATGAAGATGTACATGTCGCGGTCGAAGAACTCGCCGGACTTGTCCACCAGGCGCGGCACCGCCGCAGCGACGCCCGAGCGCTTGATCAGGGCGACCGCCCGTTCGACCATCTGACGCGCCTCGTCAGCGCTGCCCTGGCGCAGGCGCAGGCGCTGGGCGGCCGCCGTGAGTTCGTCGGTGCGCGCATGCAGCTCACGCGCCGCGCGGGCCGAGGCAGCCACCATCTCGGCATTGCGCTGGGTCAGGTCGTTGGCGCCTTGAACGGCCTGGGCGATGCGGTCCAGGCTCTGCGCCTGGCCCGCACTGGCGCTGGCCATCTCGCCCATGTCGGAGGAGAGGTCCCGCACGCCATCGACGATGTTGCTGAGCGTTTGGCCCAGGGTTTCGATGCCTCGCACGCCCAAGTCCACCTGCTCGGCGGAACGGGCGATCAGGCGCTTGACCTGGGCTGCTGACTCGGCGCTGCGCTGCGCGAGCGAGCGCACCTCGGACGCCACCACGGCAAAGCCCCGCCCTTGCTCGCCCGCGCGCGCGGCTTCATCGGCGGCACTCAGCGCCAGCATACTGGACTGGAAGGCGCTGCTGTCGATGCCGCCGATCACGTCACTCACCGCCCGCGAGCTGGCCTCGATCTGGCGCACCTGGGTCACCGCCTCCTGCATCAGCGCCGCGCCGGACTCGGCCGCCTCGCGCACGCGGGACGACACCTTGTGGGCCGAATCGGCACGCTGCACGGCGGTCTGCATGCTGTCGCCCAACTGCTGCACCTGGCTCCAGGCCTGGTCAAGCTGGCGCGCCTGCTCCTGCGTGCGTTCGTCGAGGTGGCGGACGTCATCCGCCAGCGACTCGCCCGCCATCGCCACGATGCTGGCGTTGTTGCGGATTTGGCCCACGCGCCCAGACAAGGAGGCGCACATGGCGTTGAAGCGCTCGATCAGGCCGCGCCCGTCGCGGCCGTCCAGGCTCAGCGACAGGTCGCCACGCGAGGCCGCGTTCAGGCCTTCGACAAGTTCGGCACTTTCCACCGCCCGAGAGCCGCCCCACCAGCGAACCCCCGACTTCTTTGCCGACGCATTCAGTCCCATGCCGTCTCCGCGCTCCATGCGAGAACTCAAGGCCGGCAGGATAGGAGCGCACTGCTGCGCAGGTGCGCCGCAGATCAAGCGACGCGTGACCAAGTTATCGCTCCCATGAAAGCGCTGGCAAGCGCTGCGGCACGCGGGCCACGCAGGCACGCAGCGCGCGCCGAAGGGCGCGCGAACGCTCAGGGAAAGGAGACACAAGGCCGGCCCGCGCGTGGCTGCCGGCAGGGGGCTCAGAACAGCTCGACGTCGCTGGCCTTTTCGGCCGCTTCCTCAAGCTCGCCATGACCCACCAGGGTCTCGAAGTTCTGCACCTGGTTGCGACCGTGCGACTTGGCGTAGTAGACCGCCTTGTCGGCGCGCTCGAAGGCGGAGGCCGGCGTGTCGGTCGGGCGCATTTCAGTGAAGCCGATGCTGATCGTGATGCGGCCCACCTGGGGGAAGGCATAGCTCTCGGTGTTGTGGCGCAGGCGCTCGAAGGCCTGGCCCGCATGATCGTTCTCGTCGCAGCGCATCAGCACCACGAACTCCTCACCGCCAAAGCGATAGAGCAGGTCATGGAAGCGGAAGCTGGAGCCCATCAGGCGCGACAGCAGCAGCAAGACTTCGTCGCCGATCAAGTGGCCGAAGCCGTCGTTGACCGACTTGAAGTGGTCGATGTCGATGACGCCCAGCACATGGTGCAAGCGGCCAGTGCTGTGGCGCCGGTCAGCACCATCCAATTCAGGCTCGGGCGCATGGGCGTTGGACGCCGCCAGTTCACCCAGTGCCTTGAGGAAGCTTTCGTCAAAGGACTTGCGGTTCAGCAAGCCAGTGAGGGTGTCACGCTCGGAGTAATCGAGCAGGCCCTGGAAGTTGTGATAGATCCGCAGCACGTTGGACAGCAGGCGCTGCTCACCAACGTCGAGGGCTTGCGGACGGATCAATTCGATGACGCCGCGCACCTCGCGGCCAGCGGCGACCGGGAAGTGATGCGCCCAGCGCTTGCCATCGGGCGTGTCGATTTCGGCCTGCACAAACTGCCCGGTGCGCAAGCACTCGAAGCGATGCGGGTAGGACGCGACGGGAGGCAGGCTGTCGAAGGTGGCCCAGACGGGGTCGGCCGTGGCGACGGCCTGGCCTTCTTCAAGCCGGGCGCGTGTCAACCAGCGCTGCTTGCCTTCGTCGCCAACCGGGCGGTAGATGGCCACGCTGGCCGGCTGCACCAACTCGCGCAGTGCGGTCACGAGCGTGACGTCCATGACGTCACGGTCACGGAAGCCCGTCAACTCGGCAAGATGGTCTACGACTTGCGACATGCCCCTCACTCACTGCGCCGGTGGAGCCCTGTGCGGGCGAATCCGGCAATCACGCCCAACAACTGTTCTTCGTCATAGGGTTTGCCCAGGTAATGCTGGACCCCTAGCTGGCTTGCGTAATCCCGATGCTTCTGCGCGATCCGCGAAGTGATCATGATGACCGGCAAGTTCGCAAGCCGCGCGTCGGCCCGCATATTACGCACCAAATCAAACCCGTCCATGCGTGGCATCTCGATATCTGAGAGAACCACCACAGGAAGTTCGTCTGCAGCGAGCTGTTCCATCGCATCCAGGCCGTCCTTGGCCAGGCGGACCCGGTAGCCCACGCGCTCCAGCAGGCGCTGCGTGACGCGACGCACGGTCAGCGAATCGTCCACGACCATGATCAGCGGGGCCTGGTCGGTGGGCTCGGCCACGGTCTCAACCACCGGCGCATCGACGCTCACCCGCGCGCGCGCCTCGGCGCCATAGCGGTCGGCCAGGGCCACGACGTTGTAGATCAGCGCGACATCGCCCGAAGCCAGCAGGCTGATGCCGGCCAGTGCCGGCACGCGGCTGAGCTGCGGACCGAGGTTCTTGACCACGACTTCCTGGTTGCCCACCACTTCGTCCACGTGCAGGGCCAGTCGCGACTGGCCGCTGCGGACGATGACGACGGGCGCGTGCCGGCCGGCGGTGTGGCCCCGGCCACTTTGACCCAGCAGGCCGCCGAGCCAGTAGAAGGGCAGTTGGTCAGCGCCATAGGCCAGATGGCCCGTCCCGTAGGCGGACTCGACAGCGGCGACCGGCGTGCGCTGCACAGAATCCATCAGCGTCGCGGGCACGGCCACGACCTGATCGCCGCTGCGCAGCAGCACGATCTTGGTCAGCGCCGTGGTGAGCGGCAGGCGCAGCAGGAAGCTCGTGCCTTGGCCCGGCGTGGAGTCGGTCTCGATGGAGCCGCCCAAGGTGTTGACCTCGGCACGCACCACGTCCATGCCGACGCCCCGGCCGCTCAGCTCGGTCACCTCGCTGGCGGTGGAGAAGCCGGGCTCGAAGATCAGGCGGTGCAGGCGGCCGGCATCGACCTCGGCGCCGGGCTGCAGCAGGCCGGACTCTTCGCCTCGGCGGCGGATGCGCTCCAGGTTCAGGCCGGCGCCGTCGTCGCTGAAGCGCAGCAGCACTTCATTGCCTTGCTGGCTGACGTCAAGACGCAGCACGCCGGTGGCGTCCTTGCCGGCTTGCTGGCGGGCCTCGGCGGCTTCGATGCCGTGCGCCACGCTATTGCGCAGCAAGTGCTCGAAGGGGCCGGCCATGCGTTCCAGCACGCTGCGGTCGATTTCGGTCTGGGCGCCCTGGATGTCGAGGCGCACCTGCTTGCCGGAGTCGCGCGCCGCCTGACGCACCACGCGGTGCAGACGCTCGCCAATGCTGTCGAAGCTGACCAGGCGGGTGCGCAGCAGGTCATCCTGCAGCTCACGCGTCAGCCGGGATTGAGCGGCCAGTTCGTCTTCGCCGGTCTGGACGCTGCGGCCCAGTGTGCGCTGCAGCGTGGCCACGTCACCGACCGACTCGGCCAGCATCCGGGTCAGCTCCTGGAAGCGGGTGTAGCGGTCGAACTCCAGCGGGTCGAACTCGCGGCCGCCGGACTGCGCCAATTCCTGCTGGATGTGCATCTGCGCTTCGGCCTGCAATTCCAGCTCGCGCAACTGGGCACGGATGCGCTCCAAGTTGTCGTCCAGGTCCACCAAGGCGCCCTTGATCTGGCCCAGCTCGGATTCGAGACGGGCGCGCCGGATGCTGACCTCGCCGGCCTGCATGGCCATGCGCTCGAGCAAGGCACCGCGCACCCGCACCTGGGCTTGGGCCAGCGCCAGCGACTCGGTCGCGGCGGGTGCTTCGGTCTCGTCGGCGCTCCAGCGGCTCCAGTCGATCTCGCGCACGACGGCGGGTGCGGCCTCTTCGACGGGGGGTGTGTAGCGCGGCGGCTCGGCCGGCACCACGATGGCGTCCACGGCCGCAGGCGCCACGGGCTCGGGCGCCGGCGGCTCGGCGGCAGCCAGCACGGACTGCGGCTCA
>CALMQC010000277.1 GCA_937871895.1 uncultured Roseateles sp.
CAGTGGGCGCCTGAGCGGCCCAGCGCCGCACCGGGCCGGGCTGCGCCGCCACAGTCCCGGCAGCGTCAGCAGCCACCGCAGCGCCCCCCAGCAGTGGTCACGCCCAACGCCCAGGGCGAGCGCCTGTCAAAGCGCCTGAGCGAACTCAAGCTCGCCTCACGCCGCGAGGCGGACGAATGGATCGAAGCGGGCTGGGTCAAGGTGGACGGCGAAGTGGCGGTGCTGGGCCAGCGCGTCGGCCCCGATGCGCAGATCGAGATCGACCCCGCCGCGCGCCAGCAGCAGGCCGAACGCGTGACCATTCTGCTGAACAAGCCCATCGGCTATGTGTCGGGCCAGGCCGAAGACGGTTACGAGCCCGCCGTGGTGCTGGTGACGCCCGACAACCACTGGACGGGCGACCCGTCCAAGCTGCAGCCCCACCCGGGCCAGCGCCGTGGGTTGGCGCCCGCCGGTCGGCTCGACATCGACTCCACCGGCCTCTTGGTGTTGACCCAGGACGGCCGCATCGCCAAGGCCCTGATCGGTGACGACTCCGACATCGAGAAGGAGTACCTGGTGCGGGTCGAGTACGTTGGCCGCCCCGGCCAGCCGCCCGCCCCTGAAGGCCTGTTGCCCAGCCAGTTGCTGGCGCCCGAGGACCTGGCTTTGCTCAACCATGGCCTGTGGCTGGATGACCAGCCGCTGCGTCCCGCACGCGTCAGTTGGCAGAACGAGCAGCAGTTGCGCGTTGTCCTGCGCGAGGGGCGCAAGCGGCAGATCCGCCGCATGTGTGAACAGGTCGGCCTGAAGGTGGTTGGCCTGAAGCGCGTGCGCATCGGCCGCATTCCGCTGGGTCAACTCCCCCTGGGCCAGTGGCGTTACCTGTCGCCCTGGGAATCTTTCTGAAGTAGCAGTACCCCGTCCATGAACCTCACCCCGATCTGCCTCGCTGGCCCCACGGGCTCTGGCAAGACCGCCGCGGCCCTGGCCATCGCCGAATTTGTGCCGCTGGAAATCATCAGCGTCGACTCCGCTCTCGTCTACCGGGGCATGGACATTGGCACCGCCAAGCCCAGCCGCGAAGAACTGGCCAAGGTGCCGCACCACCTGATCGACATCCTGGACCCGAGCGAGAGCTACTCGGCCGCCGAGTTCGTCCGCCAGACCCAGACCTTGGTCAAGGAGATCCAGGCACGCGGGCGCCTGCCCCTGCTCGTGGGCGGCACCATGCTGTACTTCAAGGCGCTGTTCGTCGGCCTCTCGGCCATGCCCCAGGCCGACCCCGAGTTGCGCGCCGAGATCGACGCCGACGCGGCGGTGCGCGGCTGGCCCGCGCTGCACGCCGACCTCGCCACCCTCGACCCCGTCACCGCCGCCCGCCTGGCCCCGAACGATAGCCAGCGCATCCAGCGTGCGCTGGAAGTCATCCGCCTCACCGGCCAACCGATGAGCGCCCTGCATGCCGAGCGCAGCGAGGGCGTGGACTGGCCGCTCTTCAGCCTGGAGCCGCAAGACCGCGACTGGCTGCACCACCGGTTGGCGCTGCGCTTCAAGCAGATGCTGGATCAGGGCTTCGTGACCGAGGTGCGCCGCCTGCGCGAGCGCGGCGACCTGAGCCTGCAACTGCCCTCGATGCGCTGCGTCGGCTACCGCCAGATCTGGGAAGCGTTGGAGGACAAGCACCTCGGCGTCAAGGACGACGACCGCATCGCCGTCGAGGTCTACGAACGCGGTCTGGCGGCCACCCGCCAGCTGGCCAAGCGTCAGATCACCTGGCTGCGCAGCATGCCCGAGCGGCGCATCGTGCCCTGCGACGGCAAGCAGCCGGTGGCGGAGTTGCTGGCAGGCCTGCATCGGCTGTTGGTTTAGGGCCGCCTACACTGAACGATGCCCAAAGAATCTAACGCACGCCAGCCCGGCAAGCGTGCGCGCTCCCTGTCGGGCCTGGCGCCCTTTCTGAAGCCCTACCGTGGCCGCATCGCGCTGGCCGGCTTGTTCCTGACGCTGGCCGCGCTGGCGACGCTGGCCTTCCCGCTGGCGCTGCGGGGCTTGATCGACGCCGGCATGGGCCCAGGCGGCACCGGCGAGCGTTTGGTGAGCTTGCGCGAGCACTTTCTGGCGATGTTTGGCGTGGGTGCTGCGCTGGGCGTGTTTTCGGCGCTGCGCTTTTATGTGGTGACCTGGCTGGGCGAGCGCGTCACGGCCGACCTGCGCAATGCCGTGTACGCCCACGTGCTGCGCCAGAGCCCCGAGTTCTTCGAAACCACACAGACTGGCGAGGTGCTGTCGCGCATCACGACGGACACGACCTTGGTCCAGGCGGTGGTGGGCTCCAGCCTGTCGCTCGGCCTGCGCAACACCGTGATGGGCCTGGGCGCACTGGTGATGCTGGTCGTGACCAACCCCTATGTGATGGGCCAGGTGCTGGGCATCCTGCTGCTGGTGGTGACGCCGGCCCTGTACTTTGGGCGTCGCGTGCGCAAGCTCTCGCGCGCCAGCCAGGACCGCGTGGCCGACACCTCGGCCATCGCCGCCGAAGTCCTGAACGCCGTCAGCGTGGTGCAGAGCTACACCCAGGAGGGCGCCGAGAGCCGGCGCTTTGCCGCTGCCAGCGAGGCCGCCTTCGACACCGCCCGCAAGCGCACGCGGGTGCGCTCATTCCTGGTGGCCTTCATCATCACCGCCACTTTCGGCGCGCTGCTCTGGGGCCTTTATCAGGGCACGCAGGCGGTTATCGCCGGCAAGATCTCCGCCGGCCACCTCGGGCAGACGGTCGTGTACGTGACCCTGCTGGTGGGCAGCGTGGCCGTGCTGGCCGAGGTCTGGGGCGACGTGCTGCGCGCAGCCGGCGCCACCGAGCGTCTGATCGAGCTGATGGAGGCCAAATCGCCGGTGGCCGAACCCGCAGCGCCCCAAGCCCTCCCGCAACGCCGCGGCGGCAGCGAGCTCAGCTTCGAGGGCATCCGCTTCAACTACCCCTCGCGTCCGCAACGCCCGGCCCTCGATGGCTTTGACCTGCAGGTGCGCCCGGGAGAGACGGTGGCTCTGGTCGGCCCCAGCGGCGCCGGCAAGACCACGGTCTTCCAACTGCTGCTGCGCTTTTATGACGCGCAGCAGGGCTGCATCCGGCTCAATGGCGTGCCCGTGCAAGACCTGCTGCTCTCTGACCTGCGTGCCGCCGTTGGCCTGGTGCCGCAGGACAGCGTGATCTTTTCGGCCAGCGCCATGGACAACATCCGCTATGGCCGCCCCGATGCCACCGACGACGAAGTCAAGGCCGCCGCCCGAGCAGCCTTTGCAGACGACTTCATCTGCGCGCTGCCCGAGGGCTACGACAGCTTCCTGGGCGAGCGCGGCGTGCGCCTGTCGGGCGGCCAGCGCCAGCGCATCAGCATCGCGCGGGCCATGCTCAAAAACCCGCCATTGCTGCTGCTGGACGAAGCCACCAGCGCCCTCGACGCTGAAAGCGAACGCGTGGTCCAGGCCGCGCTGGAGGCCGCGATGAAGGACCGCACCACCCTTGTCATTGCCCACCGGCTGGCCACCATCCAACGGGCCGACCGCATCGTGGTGCTGGACCATGGCCGCGTGGCCGATGTCGGGCGCCATGAGGAACTGGTGGCGCGCGGCGGGCTCTATGCGCGGCTGGCCGCGATGCAGTTCGGGGTTTCCGTGGACTAGTACCGCCGGTGGCCCGCCGCTCCTGGGCCGCTGTGAAATCGTGACCAACGGTGACTGCCGGCCTCCTTGAGAATTTCCTCATGCGAGTTCAAGCCGTGCAGCATCAGGCGGGGTCTTGGTCGACACCGCTGCCATCCGATCTGGATGGGGCTGACACCTGGGTGCTGGCCTTTGCATCCCCCGACACGCCGCCCGACGCACCTGCGCTCAAGCAACTGAGCGCCGCTTTCCCGCAGTCCGTGGTGATGGGCTGCTCGACGGCCGGCGAAATTGCCGGCGATGCCGTGCATGACGACAGCATCTGCGTCGCCGTGGCGCAGTTCGAGCACACGCGACTGCGCGTTGCGCGCACCTTGCTCTCGGCGCCGGCCGACACCGCAGCGGCCGGCGAGCGTCTGGCTGCGGCGCTGATCCGACCCGAGGGGGGCCAGGCCTTGCGCGCGGTCTTCGTGCTGTCGGACGGTGTCTGCGTCAATGGATCGACCCTGGTGCGCGCGCTGCACGCGGCCCTGCCGGCGGGCGTGCTCGTCACCGGCGGCTTGGCGGGCGATGCCGAACGCTTCAAGCGCACCTGGGTGCTGGACGGCAGCGGCGTGCACGTGCGCCACATCATGGCCCTGGGCCTCTATGGTGACCGCCTCGTCACCGGCCAGGCCAGCGAAGGCGGCTGGGTGGACTTCGGCCCCCGCCGGCAAATCACCCGCTCGTCCGGCAATGTGCTCTACGAGCTGGACGGCAAGCCAGCCCTGGCGCTTTACAAGGCCTACTTGGCCGACCGCGCTGCCGGCCTGCCGGGTACCGGCATGCTCTTCCCGCTGGACGTCTGCGCCGCCGACACGCCCGAGCAGCGCGTGGTGCGCACCCTGGTGGGCGTGGACGAAGGCGCGCAGTCCGTGACCTTTGCGGGCGACCTGCCCGAGGGCGGCTATGCCCGCCTGACCCGCAGCAGCACCGAACGCCTGGTGGACAGCGCCGCTCGCGCGGCCGACGTGGCGCTGCAGGGCATGCCGGGGCCGTCGCTGGCGGTGTCGGTCAGCTGTGTGGCGCGCCGCATCGTGCTGGGTCAGCACACCGACGACGAGGTCGAGGCCGTGGCCAGCCGCCTGCCGGCCGGTGCCGTGCATGTGGGCTTCTATTCCTATGGCGAAATCGCCCCGGGTCGCGCGCCCGGCAGTTGCGCCCTGCACAACCAGACCATGACGATCACCGCTTACGGGGAACGCTGAGCGCCCATGCACCCTTTGCTCCTGCGTCAACTCAAGCGCGAAGGCCTGGCCCCAGACGCCGACGTGCCCGAGCGCCTGTACGGCTTGCTCGATCGCATCAGCCGCGCCTACAGCGAAGCCGACGAGGAGCGCCAGTTGCTGGACCGCGCCCAGGAGCTGGCCTCGCGCGAAAACGAAGCGCTGTGCGAGAACCTGCGCGCCGAGCGCGCGGCGCTGGAGCAGAAGGTCGAGGCCCGCACGGCCGACCTGCAGCTGAGCGAAGCACGCTTGCGCAGCCTGCTCTCGCTGTCGGTGGACGCCGTCTGGGAGCAGGACGAAGACCACCGCCTGCGCCTGGTGTCGGACGGCATGTGCCTGCTGACGGCCCTGCCCACCGAGCGCCTGCTGGGCCAGCGCCTCTTTGACCTGCCGGGCTTTCGCATCAACGACGGCCAGATCCAGCAGTTGCTGCCGCGCCTGGAGTCCCGCGCCTCGCTGCGCGAGGTGGCCTGCCAGTTCGACCGACCCGATGGCTCGGTGCGCCACCTGCGCATCAGCATGGAGCCCGCCGTCAATGCGGCCGGCCAGGTGCACGGCTACCGCGGCGTGGCGCGCGACATCACCAGCGAAACCCTGGCCACCCAGCGGCTGGATTGCATGGCGCGCTTTGACAGTCTGACCGGCCTGCCCAACCGCACGCACTTCGTCGAGATGGTGGACCACGCCGTGGCGCGCGCGCGCCGCAACGGCCAACCTCTGGCCGTGGCCCTGGTGGACCTGGATCGATTCAAGACCGTCAATGACACCGTCGGCCACGCCATGGGCGACGAGCTGCTGCGCACCATGGCGGCCCGGCTGCGCGCCAACATCCGCGAGGTCGATTCGGTCGCGCGGCTCGGGGGTGACGAGTTCGTGCTGCTGCTGGAGTCCTGCGGCGGCGAGGGCGAGTTGGGACTCGTCTTCAACCGCCTGCTGGCTGCCATTGCCGAGCCCGTCGAACTGCTGGACCGCACCTACCTGCTCACCGGCAGCGTGGGCCTGGCCCGCTTCCCTGACGACGGCAACGACACCAGCACCCTGCTGCGCCACGCCGACGCCGCCATGTACCTGGCCAAGGAGCGTGGCAAGAACAACGTCCAGTTCTACACCGACAGCCTGGCCACCCAATCGGCCCGCCGCTTCGAGCTGGAAACCGCACTGCGCCAGGCGATTGCGCGGCAAGAGCTGTCGCTGCACTACCAACCCAAGGTGGCCGCCACCAATGGCCAGTTGCTGGGGCTGGAGGCCCTGCTGCGCTGGAATTCGGTCGACTACGGGCCCGTGAGCCCGGCCGAGTTCATTCCGGTGGCCGAGGAGAGCGGCCAGATCGTCGAGATCGGCGCCTGGGTGTTGCGCCAGGCCTGCTGGCAGATGCGCGCCTGGCGTGACTCGGGCCTGGCGGTGCCGCCGGTGGCCGTCAACCTCTCGGCCCACCAGTTTGCCGACAACAACCTCGTCACCGAGATCGAGAACGCGCTGTCGGTCAACCAGCTCGCCCCCGCAGACCTGGAGGTGGAGCTGACCGAGAGCGTGCTGATGACCGAGCCCGAGCGCGCACGCGGCGTGCTGCACCACCTGCGCCAGTTGGGCCTGCACGTCACCATCGACGACTTTGGCACCGGCTACTCGTCACTGGCCTACCTGAAGCGCTTCCCGGCCGGCACGGTCAAGCTGGACCGCAGCTTTGTGCGCGGCCTGCCCGACGACTCCGACGACAGCGCCATCGCCGGCGCCGTGGTGGCCATGGCGCACTCGCTGCGCCTCACCGTGGTGGCCGAGGGCGTCGAGACCGAGAAGCAGCTCGAAGCGCTGCGCGCGCTCAAGTGCGACCAGATCCAGGGCTACCTCACCGGCCGGCCCGTGGACGCCGCCACCCTGGCTAGAAACGTGCTGCGCCCCCAGTGAGCGCGGCCTTGGCCAGCGCGCTGTGCCAGGCGCCGCTGCGCTTGAGGATGCGCCGCTGGCCGTTGGCGTAGTCCACGTACAGCAAGCCAAAGCGCGGCACATAGCCGCGCCCCCACTCGAAGTTGTCCATCAGACTCCAGACCAGGTGGCCGCTGAGCGGCACGCCGGCCTCGATGGCCTCGGCCACCACGGCCAGGTGGCCCTGCAGGTAGCGCAGCCGCGCGGGGTCGTCCACGCGGCCTTCTGGGCTCAGCACATCGGGCTCGGCCGCACCGTTCTCGGCGATGAAGAGGTCGGGCACACGGTAGTCCTCATGCAGGCGGCGCAGCATGCGGCGCAGGCCGTCGGGGTGATCCTCCCAGCCCATGTGCGAGTAGTGTTGGCCCGGCACGCGCACCTCGACGAGGCCCGGGTAGACCTCGCCCGGCACCGCGCTCACCACGGCACGGGTGTAGTAATTGATGCCGAGCGTGTCGATGGGCGCCGCGATCGCGGCCATGTCGCCGGCGTGCACCTCGGGTGCCCAAGAGCCGAAGCCGTCCCACACGTCCTGCGGGTAGTGCCCGCGGAAGATCGGGTCCAGGAACCAGCGGTTGAAGACGCCGTCCCCCGCGTGCGCAGCGGCCACATCGGCGGCCGAATTCAGGTCAGCCGGGTCATAGGGTTTGACGTCGAGCACGATGCCGCAGCGGGCCTGCCGGGTATTCGCACGCAAGGCGGGCATGGCCAGGCCATGGGCGAGCAGCAGGTGGTGGGCCGCGCGCACGGCGGCGGCGCCGTCTTGCCAGCCGGGTGCGTGGCGGCCCTCCAGATGGCCCACAAAGGCGGCACAGCGCGGCTCGTTCAAGGTGGCGTAGCTGTGCACCCGGTCCCCCAGGCGACGGGCCACCACGTCGGCAAACTCGGCAAAGGCCGAGGCGGTATCGCGCACCTGCCAGCCGCCGGCCTTGGCCAAGGGACTGGGCAGGTCCCAGTGGTAGAGCGTCAGATAGGGCGCGATACCGCGCTCCAGCAGGCCATCGACCAGGCGCTCATAGTGATCCAAGCCGGCTGAGTTCACCGCGCCCCGCCCTTGCGGCAGCACGCGTGGCCAGGC
>CALMQC010000278.1 GCA_937871895.1 uncultured Roseateles sp.
GAAGTCGTGCCCCGTGGTGGTCAGCAGGATTTCGCGGTAAGGCTGAGCGTTGAGGCTGTTCTTGAACACGCCAAGGCAGAGGTAGAACCCCTGCATCTCTTCAACGCTTGGCCGATAGCCTTCATTCAGCCGCACCAGCATCTCGAACACGTCGAGGTTGATGATCAGCTCGCTGCTGATGGCACCTGCGCCTTGGCCTTGGTACTTCAGCAGCAGACCGGTCGGCAGGTGTTCAACAAAGCGCGCCTTGGCCGCAAAGTCTTGTACCTGCAGCCCAAAGCCCTCCACAGGGAAGAGCCGGTAGCTCCGAACCGTACCGTGTTCGACCTGCCGCAACTGCAAGGCCAGGCTGGCGCCAAGGCGCTCCGGGCGCTGCAGCCCTTCGCCTCGGTTGATGGCATGCAGGATTTCGCTCGTGAGTTCATCTATGGCCATTTCGCCTCGAACGATCTCCACCATGCGTTTGGCGGAGCGATAGGGCAGCATCTTTTCCCAGCTGGCGTCACGCCGCTCAAAGAAGTGCTTGCGGCGTGCCATGGCCACGTACTCGCGATGCTTGCGCGCCCGGTGGCGAACTGACGAGTCAGACACGCCACGCGGCAGATCGCCGAACAGGCGCTTCAACACCTCGAAGTCAAACTGCCCTCGGCGCTCGAAGCGGAACAGGGCGCGGTCATCCGGCTGAACAAAGTCCAGGCCTCGGTCGAAGCGGGGGTCCTCCTGCTTGCCAACATCCAGATCGCTCAGCAGCGTCAGCAGCCGGTCCGAGGTGGCTTGCCCGCCCCCCATCCAGCTGTTGAAGTAGAAGCTGCGCGCCACGTCATCGTGCTTGCCTGAGGCGTAGAGCGCATGAATCTCGCCACAGTCGCGGTTGCCAATCAGCATGAACGACAGCGCTGAACGCAGGTCGCGCATCGTGATGTGCAAGCGCCCGCGCAAGTGCGCCATCGTGTACAGCGTCTTGAGGCGTTCCAACAAGCGCGGCCCGGCGATCTCATCCTGGAAACTGCGCGCGTTGTGCAAGGCGTAGCAACTGTCTTTCAAGTCACACTGCTCACAAGCAGCCCAGTTCTCCGGGCGAACGATGCTTCGCAGCGTGCGCTCCAGAATCGACCCGCCCTCAGCATTGCTGGCGTCATCGGCCACAACGCTGCGCAGATTCAGATTCACCACCGCCACGCCAGACTCCGCTTCCCCGGTGGCAAATGCCCGCCGAACCAGGCCCGTGAGTGCCGGGAAATCCCGTTCATGCGCAGCGAGGAAATCCACCAAGCGGCCCTCGTTGATCGCAATCAGCCGGGTCTCTTTGGGGCTCCAGGAGGCTGCATCGCTGCCCTTGAACGGGGCAAGGAAGTCCAGCAACACCTGGTTGTTGTCCTTGTTGCCCTCGTCTTGGCTGCCGTCGTAGTTGATCAGGTAGCGCTTCCCGTCCAAGCTCAGCTCGCTGCCGTTTGCCAAACCACGATTGACGGCCCCGCCGCGCGCTTCAACCTCTTTCTCCAGGCGTTGCAAGAAGGCGGTCTTGCCATCACCAGCGTTGCCAGAGATCAGCACAAGCCGGAACTCCCCCTGCAGCACAGCAGGCAACAGAGCACGGTCCAGCGCGGTGTCCACATAGGCTGAGAACCCAAGCGCGTCCATGCCCCGCGTACCCGCATTACTGCGCCGGCTTTGGCTGTAGAGCGTCAGCAGGTGTGATACGAACGCATTGGTGTTGGGTGCCGATTCAGCCAAGGCGGGCTGCCCGCTGCTCACCGCCGTCACCATGGCGGCCAGGCTGACCGTCTGCACACGACGTGCATGGCGAACTTCTGCCAACGCATCGCGGAAATCGACGGCCGTGTGGAAGCGCTCTGCCCTGCGCGGAGAAATGGCCTTAAGTACCACGTTCACCAGCTCTGGCGCTAGGTCAGCAAAGCCCGACAGTTCGCGCGGGTCCGGCGCAGGCTTGTTGATGGGCGGCTCCGTGGTGTCCCACGGGTAGCG
>CALMQC010000279.1 GCA_937871895.1 uncultured Roseateles sp.
CGCTGAAGGCTGGGAGTACCGGGGTGACGACGAGATCCCCGACAAGAGCCTGGTCGTGCGCCGCACCGGGGGCGCCAGCTACACCCACACCCTCCCCAGCCTCAACCTGACGGCCGACTTCCGCAACAACTTCCTCGTCCGCCTGGGCTGGGCCAAGACCATGGTGCGCCCCAACTTCGTGGACATGCGCGCCGGCACCAGCACCCCGCGCGTGCTGCCCGACCTGCCCGGCACCCCGCATGCGGGCGAATGGACCACGGCCTACGGCGGCAACCCCGCGCTCAAGCCCTGGCTCGCCACGGGCTGGGACGTCTCGCTGGAGAAGTACTTCGGCAAGCGCAGCTACATCGCGCTGGCCCAGTTCCACAAGAACCTGAACAGCTACGTCTACAACCAGCTCACCGCCATCAGCAGCGCCGGCTTCCCCACCACCTCGGCCCCGGCCGGCGTGGTGCCCAAGGACATCGCGCCCTTCATCCAGCCGCTCAATGGCACCGGCGGCAAGGTGGACGGCACCGAGCTGGCCTTTGCGCTGGAAGCCGACCTGCTGCACGACGCGCTCAAGGGCTTCGGCGTCGTGGCCAGCGCCAGCAAGCTGCGCAGCAACATCAAGGACCAGAACCCCGACCCGACCGTGAGCACCGCGCGCGACGTGCCGCTCAACGGCCTCTCGGGCCGCAGCAACAGCTTCACCGTCTATTACGAGGACCACGGCTTCTCACTGCGCTTCTCGCAGCGCTACCGCTCGCCCTTCACCGCCACCACGCGCGACATCTTCCTCAACAACACCACCCAGCAGCAGGGCGCTGACAAGGTGCAGGACCTGCAGCTGGGCTACGGTTGGGAGAGCGGTGACTTGAAGGGCCTGTCCATCCTGCTGCAAGTGGGCAACCTGCAAGACCGCCCCACGGTCAACTACGTCAGCGTGCAGGGCGAGGCCCCGGACAAGAGCCAGCTCACGCCCAACTTCATCACCCGCTTCGGTCGCACGACCCTGGTGGGCGTCAACTACAGGTTCTGATGAAGTCCAACACAGCCACAGAGACACGGAGACACAGAGAAATTCAAGCTGCTCCTCTGTGCCTCTGTGGCTGTGTTCTGCAGTCTTTGAACAGACCCTTGCCATGACCGCACCACGTCCCCGCGTCGTCATCGTCGGCGGCGGCACCGCCGGCTGGATGACGGCGGCCGCCTTTGCGCGCAGCCTGGGCGGCCGCTGCCAGCTGACGCTCGTCGAGTCCGACGAGATCGGCACCATCGGCGTGGGGGAGGCTTCCATCCCCAACCTCATCGAGTTCAACCGCGCGCTCGGGCTCGACGAGAACGAGTTCCTGCGCGAGACCGGCGGCAGCTTCAAGCTCGGCATCGAGTTCGTGAACTGGGGCGCCCTCGGCGAGCGCTACATCCATGGCTTCGGGCAGCTCGGCGCCGCCGCGCAGGGCCTGCCCTTCCACCACTTCTGGCTGCGCGGCAGGCAACAGGGCTGCGCCACCGAGCTGGGCGACTACGCGCTCAACACCGCCGCGCCACGCGCCGCCCGCTTCATGCGCGCGCGGCCCGACATGGCCGGCTCGCCGCTGGCCGAGCTGGCGCTGCGCTTTCATTTCGACGCCTCACGCTACGCCGCCTTCCTGCGCCGTTATGCGGAAGGCCGCGGCGTGGTCCGCCTTGAAGGCCGCGTCAGCCAGGTGACCCGCCGCGCCGAGGGTGGCATTGCCGCCATCGAGCTGGCGAATGGCCACCGCATCGACGGCGACTTCTTCATCGACTGCTCGGGCCAGCGCGGCCTGCTCATCCAGCAGACCCTGCAAGCCGGCTTTGAGGACTGGCGCCACTGGCTGCCCTGTGACCGCGCGCTGGCCGTGCCCAGCAGCGCTGCCGAGCCCCTGCTGCCCATGACCCGCGCCACCGCCCACAGCGCCGGCTGGCAGTGGCGCATCCCGCTGCAGCACCGCATCGGCAACGGGCATGTCTACGCCGGCGCCTTCATGCCGGACGACGAAGCCGCTGCCCTGCTGCTCGCCCACCTCGACACCGCCCCCTTGGCCGAGCCGCGCCTGATCCACTTCCGCACCGGCCGCGCGCGCCAGTTCTGGATGGACAACTGCGTGGCCGTGGGGCTTTCCAGCGGCTTCCTCGAACCGCTCGAATCGACCAGCATCCACCTCATCCACATGGCGGTGGCGCGCATCCTGGACTTCTTCCCACAGGGCGACCTGGCCCACCCCGACCCCGCCGACATCGCCGAGTACAACGCCCTCACGGCGCGCGAGTACGACAACATCCGCGACTTCCTCGTGCTGCACTACAAGCTCACCCGCCGCGAGGACAGCGAGTTCTGGCGCTACTGCCGCGCCATGCCCGTGCCAGACACCCTGCAGCGCAAGCTCGACCTCTTTGCCGCCAATGGCCGCGTCATCCGCCACAGCGACGAGCTGTTTGCCGAGACCAGCTGGGTGCAGGTGATGCTGGGCCAGGGCTTGATGCCACGCGGCCATCACCCCTTTGCCGACCAGTTGAGCGAGCCAGAATTGCGCGACTACCTCGACCACGTGCGCCAGGTCATCCAGCGCTGCGTGCAGGCCATGCCTGACCACACCGACTACCTGCGCAGCCAGGGGGCTCTTGCCGCATGAAACGCCGTCATTTCCTCACCGCCACGGGCACCGCTGCCGCCTGGCGCCCCAGCCGCGCAGCGCCGGCGCCGCAACCGCAGCGCCTCGTCGTGGCCGCCTTCCCGTTGGTGGACAAGATCGTCGAGGCCGCGATGCCGGCCTGGCAGGCCCAGCACCCTGGCGTGGAGGTGCAGGTGATCAGCAAGCAGTACGCCGACCACCACACCGCCATGACCACCGCGCTCTCCACCTCGGGCAGCGGCAGTGCGTCCATGCCCGACGTGATGGCGCTGGAGTCCACGTACATGGGCCGCTTCTCGCTCTGCCAGGGGCTGGAGAACCTCTCTGCCGCGCCCTTCAACGCCGAACGCCACCGCGAGGCCTTCACCCCCTTCGCCTTCGAGCAGGCCCGCAACCGCCAGGGCGGCATCGTCGCGCTGCCGGCCGACATCGGCCCCGGCACCTTGCTCTATCGCAAGGACCTGCTCGACCGCGCTGGCCTCGCCGAGGCCGACCTGACCCGGTCCTGGGAGTCCTACGTCGACAGCGGCCGCAAGCTCAAGGCCGCCACCGGCGCGCGCCTGATCGGCGACGTGAAGCTGCTCAAGGACATCATGATCCGCAGCGGCGCCGCCCCCGGCGACGGCATGTTCTATGACGCGCAGCAGCGCCCCCTCGTCACCTCGCCGCGCTTTGTGCGCGCCTTCGAGCTGTGCCGCCAGGTGCGGCGCGAGGGCCTGGACGGCGGCGTCGAAGTCTGGCGCAACGACTGGGCCGAGAGCCTCAAGCGCGGCCGGCTCGCCACCGAGATGTCGGGCTGCTGGATGGTCGGCCAGTTGGCCAACTGGGTGGCCCCCGAGACGCGCGGCCTGTGGCGCTCGGCCCCGCTGCCCGAGCAAACCTATGTGTCCTACGGCGGCACCTACTACGTGATCCCGCGACGCTCCGACCCCGCGCGCAAGGCACTCGCCTGGTCACTGATCCAGACCATGACGCTGGACCGCCAGCGCCAGCTCGACACCTTCCGCGCGCAAGACGCCTTCCCTGCCCTGCTGGCAGCGCAGGAGGACCCGTTCTTCGACGAGCCCCTGCCCTTCCTCGGTGGCCAGCGTGCCCGCCTGCTGTGGCGCGACCTGGCCCGCAAGATTCGCGCGCAGGCCCCGCACCGCCAGGCCACCTTTGCGCAAGAGGTGATCAACGGCGAGCTCGACAACGTGCTGGCCTACGGCAAGGACGTGCGCACCGCTCTCGCTGACGCCGAACGCGTGTTGGCCCTGCGCGCCAAGAGGTGACCCCATGAACCGCCGCCCCTGGATCTCCGTCCGCTGGACCCCCTATCTGCTGATCAGCCCCTTCCTGATCCTGTTCGCCGTGTTCGGCCTCTTCCCGCTGCTGTTCTCGGCCTGGATGGCCTTCCAGAGCTGGGAGCCCACCAGCGGCCTGGGCAGCATGCAGTTCGTGGGTCTGGAGAACTTCAGCTTCGCGCTGCAGGACGCCTGGTTCTGGAAGTCGCTGCGCAACACCATGTGGCTGGCCCTGGCCTCGGGCCTGCCGCAGCACCTGGTGGCGCTGCCGCTGGCGGTCTTCATCCACAGCCGCTTCAAGCGCCTGCGCGACGGTGTGGCCGGCGCCTACTTCCTGCCCTACATCACATCCACGGTGGCCATCGCCATGATGTTCACCTCGCTGTTCTCGACCGACTACGGCCTCGTGAACGCGGTGCTCGGCGGCGTCTTCGGCATGGAGGCCACACCCTGGCTGACCCAACCCGACAAGCTCAAGGTGGCCGTGGCCATCGTGGTGTTCTGGCGCTATGTGGGCTTCAACCTGATGCTGTACCTGGCCGCGCTGCAAACCATCCCACGCGACCTGTACGAGGCCGCCACGCTCGACGGCGCCGGCCCCTGGGCCAAGTTCTGGCGCATCACCCTG
>CALMQC010000280.1 GCA_937871895.1 uncultured Roseateles sp.
ACCCGAACGTGGAGCTGACGGCCCGCGTGCACGACGAATGCAATGGCTCGGACGTGTTCGGCTCCGACATCTGCACCTGCCGGCCCTATCTCACGCACGCCATCGAGGAATGCATCGCCGCCGCGCAGCCCAAGGCCAAGGGCGGGCGGGGCGGCGTGGGCCTGGTGGCCTACTCCCGAAAGGAAGGCCGGGCGCTGGGCGAGGTGACCAAGTTCCTGGTCTACAACGCCCGCAAGCGCCAGGCGGGCGGTGACACGGCGGACCAATACTTTGCCCGCACCGAGTGCGTGGCCGGCGTGCAAGACATGCGCTTCCAGGAGCTGATGCCCGACATCCTGCACTGGCTCGGTGTGCGCAAGATCCACCGCCTCGTGTCGATGAGCAATATGAAGTACGACGCCATCACCGGCTCGGGCATCGAGGTGGGTGAGCGCATCAACATCCCGGACGAGCTGATCCCCGCCGATGCGCGCGTGGAGATGGACGCCAAGATGGCGGCCGGCTACTTCACGCCCGGCGCGGTGCCTGATGCCGACGAGCTGAAGAAGGCCAAAGGCAGGGCCTTGAAATGATGATGGCCGAAGCCCCCACCGACCACGGCGCAGCCCTGGAGGCCGTGCGCCTGCTGCGCAGCACGACGGCGGTGCGCGAGCGCGCGCAGCAGCTGCTGGCTCGCGCCCGCGCGGGTGCCTCCGCCTGCTTCGAGGTGGTGGATGCCCAGCTCGTCGTGGCGGCCGCCGAGGTTGCCACGCTCACGCGCGAGCGCTACCCGGATGGCCGCATCCCGTACCACAGCCGCTGGCGGCACTTCGAGGCCGGCGGCGTGGACCGGCTCGCGCTGCTGGATGCGCGGCTCGGCCCGGTGGATGCCGCGACGCGCGCGCGAGCCTTGATCGACCTGGTCGTCATCAGCGTGCTGCTCGACGCTGGCGCTGGCCCCGTCTGGCAGTACCGCGAAGCGAGTGGGCAGACCTTCTCGCGGTCCGAGGGCCTGGGGGTGGCGAGCTTCCATGCCTTTCTGAATGGCGCCTTTTCCAGCGACCCCGCGCGGCCCTTGCAGGCCAACGCGGCCGGCTTGATGGCACTCAGCGCGCAGGACCTGGGCCGCGCCTTCCAGGTGAGTGACAAGAACCCCCTGGTGGGCCTGGAGTCGCGCGCGGCCTTGCTGCGCCGGCTTGGTGAGGTGCTGGCCGCCAGCCCCACGCGTTGGGGCACGGCCGGGCGGCCGGGTGGCATGTTTGACGTGTTGCGCGCGCCCGAGCTGGCGGCGCACGACATCCTCGTGCTGCTGCTGGATGGTCTCTCCGGCATCTGGCCGGCGCGCCACCAGTTGGCTGGCGAACCCCTTGGCGACTGCTGGCCACACGCGGCCGTGCAGGGCGAGGGTTTGAGCGCCGGCTGGATGCCTTTTCACAAGCTGTCTCAGTGGCTCACCTACTCGCTGCTGGAGCCCTTTGAGTGGGCGGGCGTGCACGTGACGGGCTTGGACGCG
>CALMQC010000281.1 GCA_937871895.1 uncultured Roseateles sp.
CGCGCGCCAGCTTCGTGCTGTCGGCCAAGGTGCTGGACCCGCAGTTCCAGGGCCAAACCAAGGAGCGGCTGAATTCCCGCGACGCGCTGCGCCTGGTGTCCAGCTTCGTCAAGCCGGCGCTGGAGCTGTGGCTGAACCAGCATGTCGAGCATGGCAAGAAGCTGGCCGAGCTGGTCATCAAGCAGGCCCAGACGCGTCAGCGTGCGGGCCAAAAGGTCGAGAAGCGCAAGGGCTCCGGCGTCGCCGTGCTGCCGGGCAAGCTGACCGACTGCGAGAGCCGCGACCTGCTGCACAACGAGATCTTCCTGGTCGAGGGCGACTCGGCCGGCGGCAGCGCCAAGATGGGCCGCGACAAAGAGACCCAGGCCATCCTGCCCCTGCGCGGCAAGGTGCTGAACGCCTGGGAGGTCGAGCGCGACCTGCTGTTCAAGAACAACGAGATCCACGACATCTCGGTGGCACTGGGCGTTGACCCCCATGGCCCCAATGACAGCCCCGACCTCTCGGGTCTGCGCTACGGCAAGGTTTGCATCCTCTCGGACGCCGACGTCGACGGCTCGCACATCCAGGTGCTGCTGCTGACGCTGTTCTACAAACACTTCCCCAAGCTGGTGGAAGCCGGGCATGTGTTTGTTGCGCGCCCGCCGCTCTACCGGGTGGATGCGCCGGCGCGTGGCAAGAAACCGGCCGCCAAGCTCTATGCGCTGGACGAAGGTGAGCTGACCGCCATCCTCGACAAGCTGCGCAAGGAAGGCGCGCGCGAGGGCGCCTGGAGCATCAGCCGCTTCAAGGGCCTGGGCGAGATGAGCGCCGAACAGCTGTGGGACACCACGCTCAACCCCGAGACGCGCCGCTTGCTGCGGGTCCAGGTGGGCCAGACGGGTGTCGAAGCGACGACGGACATCTTCAACCGCCTGATGGGCAAGGGCGAGGCCTCGTCGCGCCGCGAGCTGATGGAGCTGCACGGCGATGCGGTGGAAGTGGATGTCTGACACCCGCAGCCGCTGCCTGCAGCTGGTGCTGGCTTGGGCGCTGGCGAGCCTGTGTTCGTCAGTGCACGCGGAGCTCTGGGGCTTTGTGGACGGCGCCGGTGTGGCCCACTTTGCCAGCCGGCAGATGGATGCGCGCTTCCTGCCCGTCATGGGCCGCGTGCAGGCCATGCGGGTGCCCGGCAAGCAGGACGCTGCGCCCTCGCTGGTCACCTGGCTGGACATCGCCCCCGAGGTCAAGGCCGTGCAACCCTGGGTGCGCGAGGCTGCTCGCGCGCATGGGCTGGACCCCGACCTGCTCAAGGCCGTGATCGCCGTCGAGTCTGGCTACCAACGCGATGCGGTGTCGCCCCGCGGCGCGGTGGGCCTGATGCAGATCACGCCCGAAACGGCCAGCCGCTACGCCAACGCGGCAGAGGCCGCGCGCCTGCGTGAACCTCGCATCAACATCGAGACCGGCGCGCGCATGCTGGCCGACCTGCTGCGCCGCTTTGGCCGCATCGACACCGCCCTGGCGGCCTGGAATGCCGGCGAAGGCACGGTGCGCCGCGCCGGCAACCGCATGCCCGACATCGACGAAACCCGCGCCCATGTGCACCTCGTTCTGGAGTTGTACTGGGCTTTGCTGCAACGCAGCCAGCCGGCTCACGCGCAGTACATCAAGCATCACGGATGACTCAGCAGACCACGATCGACTTCGGCAGCCCGGCGGCTGAAGATGACAGCAACCAGTTGGCGCTCGCCGCCTACGCGCAGCAGGCTTATCTCGAATACGCGCTCAGCGTCGTCAAGGGCCGCGCCCTGCCGGCCTACTCCGACGGCCAAAAGCCCGTGCAGCGCCGCATCCTCTACTCCATGCAACGCATGGGCCTGGGCTGGAGCGGCAACAGCGGCGCCAAGCCCGTCAAGGGCGCCAAGGTGGTGGGCGATGTGCTCGGCAATTTCCACCCCCATGGTGACCAGTCGGTCTACGACGCCCTGGTCCGCATGGCGCAGGACTTTGCCCAGCGCTACCCGCTGATCGACGGGCACGGCAACTTCGGCAGCCGCGATGGCGATGGCGCCGCCGCGATGCGTTACACCGAGGCGCGCCTGGCTCCAATCGCCCGCCTGCTGCTCGAAGAAATCGACGAAGGTACGGTGGACTTCCGCGCCAACTACGACGGCACCACCCAGGAGCCCATCGACCTGCCGGCGCGCATGCCCTTTGTGCTGCTCAACGGCGCCAGTGGCATCGCCGTGGGCCTGGCCACCGAGGTGCCCAGCCATAACCTGCGCGAGGTGGCTGCGGCCGCCGTCGCGCTGATCCGCGACGAGAAGCTGTCGGACGACGAACTGTTTGCCCTGCTTCCGGGGCCGGACTTCCCCGGCGGCGGCCAGCTCATCAGTGCGCCCGAGGAAATCCGCGCGGCCTATGCCAGCGGCCGCGGCAGCCTGAAGCTGCGGGCACGCTGGAAGGTCGAAGACCTGGCCCGTGGCCAGTGGCAGATCGTCGTCACCGAATTGCCCCATGGCACCAGCAGCCAGAAGGTGCTGGAAGAGATCGAAGAACTGACCAACCCCAAGGTCAAGCTCGGCAAGAAGGCACTCACGGCGGAGCAGTTGCAGCTCAAGGCCAGCGTGCTGGCCGTGCTCGACGCCGTGCGCGACGAATCGAGCAAGGACGCTGCGGTGCGCCTGGTCTTCGAGCCCAAGAGCCGCACCGTCGAGCAGCAGGACCTCATCAACACGCTGCTGGCCCACACCAGCCTGGAGAGCAGCGCCCCGGTCAACCTGACCATGATCGGCGCCGACGGGCGCCCGGTGCAGAAGAGCCTGCGCCAGATCCTCGTTGAGTGGATCGGCTTCCGCCAGGACACCGTGCGCCGCCGCACCGAGCACCGCCTCGCCAAGGTCAATGACCGCATCCATGTGCTCGAAGGCCGGCAACTGGTGCTGCTGAACATCGACGAGGTGATCCGCATCATTCGCGAGTCCGACGAACCCAAGACGGCGCTGATCGCCCGCTTCCGGCTCTCGGACCGCCAGGCCGAGGACATCCTTGAAATCCGCCTGCGTCAACTGGCCCGGCTCGAAGCCATCAAGATCGAGCAGGAGCTCTCCAACCTGCGCGACGAGGCCGCCAAGCTGCAAGACATCCTGGGGTCGGCCTCGGCGCTGCGCCGCACCGTCATCAAGGAGATCGAGCAGGACGCCAAACAGTTCGGCGACGATCGCCGCACCTTGATCCAAGCCGAAAAGCGTGTCGTCGCCGAGGTCAAGATCGTTGACGAACCCGTCACCGTCATCGTCAGCCAGAAGGGCTGGGTGCGCGCGCTCAAGGGGCACGAGGTGGATATCGCCTCGCAGACCTTCAAGGCTGGTGACGGCTTGCTCAGCGCCTTCCGCTGCCGCAGCGTGGACCCGCTGATCGTGCTGGGCAGCAATGGGCGCGCCTACTCGGTGCCGGTCTCGGTCCTGCCTGGAGGTCGAGGCGACGGCCAGCCAATCACCACCTTGATCGATTTCGAACCAGGGACGCAGATCGCTCACTACCTGGCTGCTGCGCCAGGCACCCAACTCGTGCTAGCCGGCACGCAAGGCTATGGCTTCGTCGCTCAGGTCGCTGATCTCGTCAGCCGACAAAAGGCTGGCAAGACCTTCCTGACGCTGGAGGCCGCTGAGCGCCCGCTGCTGGCGTTGATGCCGTCAGCCGCCGGTGCCGCCACACACTTGGCGGTCCTCGCCAGTTCGGGCCGACTGTTGACCTTTCCGATCGACGAGATCAAGCATCAGCCCAAGGGCGGGCGTGGTTTGACGCTTATCGAGCTGGATGCAAAGGAGACCGTGCTTTCGGTGGCCTGCTTTACGGCCACCTTGAAGGTGATCGGCACTGGTAGGGGGAGCAAAGCCAAGGAAGAGTTGTTGAAGGCCGCCACGCTAGGCCAGTTCGCCGGTCGACGAGCTCGAAAGGGCAAATTCGTCGAAGGCTTGCATAAGGCGTTGACTCTGAGCGTCCCAACCCCTTGAGGGCCTCCTGGCACTGAATCGGTGTCTGTCAGAACTGATTTGGTAACTCGGGCACCAACATTGGATGCATTGGTTACATTGATCCAGCGGTTTGTCACGAATGGTCCCCCTTAGATGGGGGTCTCCCCCTAGCTTTTTGCTGCGCCGCAGCGAGGAATATGTCTCGACTCAGGCAGACTAATGGCATTGGAGTTAGCCCTAGTTGGGCTTAGGAGTAGCGATGAACTTGACCTCAACCCTTAAGACTCTGGCAGCAACTGCAGTGTTTGCCGCAGCCCCGGTTGCCTTTGCGTCGAGCTTTGTCACCGGTCAGCCTGTCGGTGGCTCCGTAGTGACTGACGCGAGCAATACCTGGGCCATTTTGAGCCGTGCGCCGGTTGCGAAGGGCCCCTTTGGCGATGTCTGGACGCTCACCTTCAGTAGCGCCGTCAACTTCTCTGCCGATGTCAGTGCCATCAAGGTCAGCGGATTTTCTGCAGGACTCTTTGACACCGATTGGTCCGAGATTGCGATGCTGCCTGTCGACGAGGCGACGCCCTTGAGCCTTGGAGCTGGTAGCTATTTGCTGTCGGTGACTGGCACGGCGGTCAAGTCGGTGGTTCCAAGCACATATACCGTTTCGATTTCGGCAGCGCCGGTCCCCGAGCCCGAAACCTACGCGCTCTTCGCCGCTGGCCTGGGCATCGTTGGCTTCGTGGCTTCGCGCCGCCGCCGCGATCACTGAGTCGACGACGGGCGATCAAACCCCATGCGGGGGTGCTGGCGGGAGCCGGCACCCCCGTTTGCATTCCGGCCACGGGCAGGGAACCAGATCTCGCGTTGCACCCAGCGGTGCAGCGGGACCGCGCGGGGGTTGGTGCGGTGTTGGGTGAGGTGGTCGAGCAAGGCTGTGTCGCGCACGCAGGCCTGGCCGCTGAACTCCCGCATCGATTCCTGGCGCTTGGCCTCGCCTTGCAGGCGGCCCAAGGGTTCACCCAAGCAGCGCTCGATGTCGGCCAGCACGACCCAGCGGCAGCCGTCCTCGGGGTCGTCGTGGACGCGGACCGACTGGCCGCGGAAGTTGAAGTTGTGGCCATCGATGTCGCGCAGCGCTGCGCCCTTGAGAGCCTGGTAGGCCCAAGCGGCCAACCAACGCAACTCGGGCAGCAGTGCGCGGCCCCAGATCAGGCCGACGACCAATGGAAACAGCGGGCCATTAAGGCGCAGCGACAGCAGCGTGCCACCCACCGCGAGCGCAGCTCTCAGGCCCACGCCCCACCGCCGATGCCAGCGTGCCAGGCCTTCTGCCGTGAAGCCGTAGCGCGGGCGCTGACGCGGCATCAGAAGTTCAGGCTACGTACGCCGTCTGCGCCGCCCAGCAGGCAGCGCTTGGCCTTGTGGCGCGCAAATACGCCCACGGTGACCACGCCCGGCCATTGGTTGACTTCGGTCTCGAAGGCCAGGGGCTCGCTGATGGCGAGGTCGTGCACGTCGAGGATCTGGCAGCCGTTGTCGGTGACGACGCCCTGGCGCAGCACCGCGCGGCCACCCAGCAGGGCGAAGCGGCGGCTGAGCTGCGCGGCTGCCATGGGGATGATCTCGACCGGCAGCGGGTAGCGACCGAGGGTCGTGACGAGCTTCGATTCGTCAGCAATGCAGAGGAACTCGTCGGCCAGGTCGGCGACGATCTTTTCGCGTGTCAGGGCGGCACCGCCGCCCTTGATCATGTAGCCGTCGTAGTCGATCTCGTCGGCGCCGTCGATATAGAGCGGCAGGCGCTCGACGGCACTGGCCTCAAGGACCGCGTAGCCCCTGGCCCGAAGGCGTGCCGTGGAGCGTTCGGAACTCGACACGGTGCCGGCCAGGGCGATGCCGCTTTCGGCCAGCGCATCGATGAAACAGTCGACCGTCGAGCCCGTGCCGACGCCGAGGATGGCACCGGCAGGAACATGGGCAAGGGCGGCTTGGGCGACGAGTTGTTTGAGTTGGGCGGCATCCATCGCGAGATTGTCTCAGCCAAGCCGGCCCCGCTCAGTGCAAACGGATGCGCACCACCTGACCGGCCTTGGGCTCGATCGCGCACTGCTCGAAGGTCGGTGGGCCGAAGTTGCCCACCGCGTCATTCGTGAAGCCGTAGGGTTCCAGGGGGATGCCCATTTGCCCCTGATCCAGCTTGCCGTTGGCATTGACGTCCTGGTAGACGGACAGTGCCACGGCACCCTTGGGCAGGTTCTTGAGGACCACGCGCTGGCGTCCGCTGCGGGCGTCGTCGCCGAGGGCGACTTGTTGCCCAGTCACCGGCTTGCGGAGCCAGTCACCCGCCGCGTTGAAGACGCCGATCATCAGGCTGGACTTGCCGACGGCATTGACGTCCAGCCCCTCGACCTCCAGCGTGAGGTCGACGGCCCGGGCGGCGGTGCCGGCGAGCGAGAGGCCGGTGGCCAGCAAGAGGGGAATCACGGCGGACATCAGGGCAGGGCGGGACATGAGCAGGCTCCAGCAGTGGATTGAGGAGCCTGAACTCTGAGCGGACCGCGCCGCGCTGGCGAGGCACTTGCGATGGGCGGTTGCGCCAGGGCGCGAGGGGCTGCCGGGGCTGCGCCGGCGGGTGTGCCGGTGGATGGGTCAGCCGCGGCGCAGGGCCACCGCAGCGGCCAGACCAGATAAACGTTTCATGGACAGCACTCCAAAAAATAAGCGGGCCATGATAAGGGGCGAATCGCCCCCCGCCCGAGCGGCGGGGCTAGGAATGACCCGAGGTTGCGGCGGGGATAGTGCCCA
>CALMQC010000282.1 GCA_937871895.1 uncultured Roseateles sp.
ATCACGCTGCCCGACGGCGCCGAACCCGACGTGCTGCGCCGCGCGGGCGAGGCGCGCCCAGGCCCAGGCCATGAGGCTGAGGGCAGCGCCTTGCAGGTAGTCGTCGGCGACGCGGTAGGGGCGCTCGGGGTCGTGCGGGCTGGCGGCGCGCAGTTGCTCGGTGGCGGTGCGGACGGTCGTGGCTTGTGTGGTCAGCTCGGTGGCCCAGGCAGGCAAGCCCGCCGCCTGACAGGCCTCAGCTTCGGCGCCCAGCAGGCCGAGCAAGGCGACCAGGTGTTCGGGCTTGCCGAGCATCTTGCGCACCAGCAGGTCGATGGCCTGGATCTCGTTGGTGCCCTCGTAGATCATGGCGATGCGGCTGTCGCGCACGTGTTGCTCGATGCCGTAGTCGTGCATGTAGCCGTAGCCGCCGAGCACGCCGAGCGCGCGGTCGGCGCCCGCGTGGCCGAGCTGGGTCAGGTAGGCCTTGACGACGGGCGTGAGCACGGCGAGCAAGGTCTGGGCTTCTTGGCGCTCGGCAGCGGACGCGGCATGCTGGGCGCGGTCCAGCTGCTGGCCGGTGGCGTAGGCCAGCACGCGGGCGCCTTCGGCCTGGGCGCGCAGGTCGAGCAGGATGCGGCGGATGGCCGGGTGCTGGGCGATGAAGTCCGGCCCGCCGGTGCTGCCGGGCGCGCGGGACTGGCGGCGCTCCTGCGCGTAGCTCTCGGCAATCTGCGTGGCGGCCTCCAGGTGCCCCAGGCCTTGCAGGCCGACGAGCACGCGCGCCGAGTTCATCATCAGGAACATGGCCGCGAGGCCGCCGCCGGGTTCGCCCAGCAGCCAGCCCTCGGCGGCCTCAAAGCGCATCTGGCAGGTGCTGCTGCCGTGGATGCCCATCTTGTGTTCGAGGCCGTCGCAGTGGACGCTGTTGCGCCGCCCGTCGGGCAGGGTCTTGGGCACGAGGAAGAGCGAGAGCCCGCGTGTGCCGGCTGGCGCATCGGGCAGGCGGGCGAGCACGAGGTGCAGGATGTTGTCGGTGAGGTCGTGCTCGCCGCCGGAGATGAAGATCTTGCTGCCGGTGATGCGCACCGGGTCACCATTGGCCGCATTCCCTGCAGTCACGGGCTCGGCCTTGCAGCGCAGCAGCGCGAGGTCGCTGCCGGCGGCGGGCTCGGTGAGGTTCATGGTCACGAGCGTCTCGCCCGAGACCACCTCGGCCAGGTAGCGATCGCGCAAAGCAGGCGTGGCGGTGTGGCGCAGCGCCTCGTAGGCGCCGTGCAGCAGGCCGGCGTACATGGTCCAGCCGTGGTTGGCGGCGGGCAGCATCTCGAACAGCGCGACGTTGAGCAGCTGCGGCAGGCCCTGGCCGCCGTCGGCCTCGTCGCAGGCCAGCGCGGGCCAGCCGCCTTCGACAAAGCGCTGCCACGCCGCCGGGAAGCCGTCGGGCGTGGTCACGCTGCCCTGGTTGCTGGGGCGCCAGCGGCAGCCCTGCAGGTCGCCGGGGGCGTTGAGCGGCGCGAGGATGTCCGTCGCCAGGCGGCCGGCCTGTAGCAGCACCTCGCCGGCCAGGTCAGCGTCGGCGCTGGCGAGCAGGGGGCATTGCTGCCAGTCGAGCGGCGCCTGCAGCACCTGCTCGATGGCGAAGCGCATCGACTCGAGCGGCGGGACGTAGGCCATCAGGCGGTCTGGGTCTGGGGCTTGCGCTTGGCGCCGAGGTAGGCGTCGATCACGCGGTCGTCGCGCGCGAGCTCGTTGGCGGGGCCGGAGAGCACGATCTCGCCGTTCTCGATCACGTAGCCGTGGTCCGCCACTTCGAGCGCCGCGCGGGCGTTCTGCTCGACGAGCAGGATGCTCACGCCGGTGGCGCGCAGGCGCTGGATGGTGGTGAAGATTTCCTGCACCACCAGCGGCGCGAGGCCGAGGCTGGGCTCGTCGAGCATCAGCAGCTTGGGCTGGCTCATCAGCGCGCGCCCGAGGGCCAGCATCTGGCGCTCGCCGCCCGAGAGCGTGCCGGCCAGTTGGCGGCGGCGCTCCTTGAGGCGCGGGAAGAGCTGGTAGACGGTGTCGATCTGCGCCATCCACTCGCGTTGGCGCAGGCGCATGGGCCGGTAGCCGCCGAGCACGAGGTTGTCTTCGACCGGCATGGTGGTGAAGAGCTCGCGCTTCTCGGGCACGAGTGCGATGCCCTGCATCACGCGGTCTTCGAGCGAGGCGCCTTGCAGCGACTGGCCGTCAAAGACGATCTCGCCGCGCGCGGGTAGCACGCCCATCAGCGCATTGAGCAGCGTGGACTTGCCGGCGCCGTTGGGGCCGATGACGGTCAGCACCGAGCCGGGCTGCAGCTGCAGGTTGAGGCCGCTGAGCACCTCGGCGCGGCCATAGCCGGCGTGCAGGTCGCGGACATTGAGCAGCGGGGTGGTGGGCGTTGTGGTCTGGGTCATGCGCGGTCTCCGCATCGACGTCGGATGAATGTGTGTTGGGGCCGAGCGCCGGGCCGCCCCAAGCCGGCCCGTTGGGCGATGTGCTTGCGGCTCAATGCCGCAAGCATCGCCGTCCCCTCGGGGGCTGAGGCCGGACACAGTGCGCCTGGCAGGCGCGCTGTGCCAGCCGAAGGGCTGAGGCGCAAGCCGAAGCGCGGTCTGCAAGACCGACCAGACTCGCGCGCGTTCAGCGACGCGAAGATGGGCGAGGGGCTCATCAGTGCTCCATGCCCAGGTAGGCGGCGCGCACCTGCGGGCTGGCCTGCACTTCGGCGGGCGTGCCCTCCATCAGCTTGGTGCCGAACTCCATCACCACGATGCGGTCGGTGAGGTCCATGACGAACTCCATGTCGTGCTCGACGAGCAGCAGGCTCATGCCCTCGCCCTTGAGCTGGCGCAGCACGCGGCCGAGGCTTTGCTTCTCCTGGTGGCGCAGGCCGGCGGCGGGCTCGTCGAGCAGCAGCAGCACCGGGTCGGCACACAGGGCGCGGGCAATCTCCATCAGCCGCGCCTGACCGAGGGCCAGGTTGCCGGCGGGCTCGTGCATCTGCTCGCGCAGGCCCACGCGCTCCAGCTGGCGCTCGGCCTCGCGGAAGAGGCGGCGCTCCTCCTCGGCCGCCAGGCCCGCGACGGAGCGCAGGATGCCCGCGTGGCTGCGCAGGTAGCCGCCCAAGGCGACGTTCTCCAGCACGCTCATCTCGGGCAGCATCTTGACGTGCTGGAAGGTGCGCGACACGCCGCGCCGCGCGATCAGGCGCGAGGGCAGGCCGCCGATCTCCTCGCCCAGCAGGCGCACGCGGCCGCTGCTGAGCTCGGCCACGCCGGTGATCAGGTTGAAGGTGGTGGACTTGCCGGCGCCGTTGGGGCCGAGCAGGCCGACGATCTCGCCGGCCTTGATGTCGAAGCTCACGTCATTGACGGCCACCAGGCCCCCAAAGACCTTACGCACCTCGACGACCTCCAGCAGGGTCTGGCCTTGCTGGGGCTTGTCGCGCTGGGGCAGCGCGGCGGCGGCCTCCCAGTCGCGCTTGCGCTGGCCAATGGCGAGCACCTTGGGCAGCCAGGGCTCCAGGTAGGGCCACAGCCCCTTGGGTGCATGCTTGAGCAGCAGCACCACGATGGCGCCGAGCACCGGCAGCTCGTAGTTGCCCGTGCCGATGAAGCGCGGCAGCCAGACCTGGATCTCGTCCTCCAGCAGCTTGATGACGGTGGCGCCCGTGAAGGCCCCCCACACGCTGCCCACGCCGCCGAGCACGGCCATGAAGAGGTATTCGATGCCCTTGCCCAGCGAGAAGGGCGAGGGGTTGATGGCGCGTTGGAAGTGCGCAAACAGCCAGCCCGAAACGCTGGCCAGCAGTGCCGCGATCAGGAAGACCTTGACCTTGTAGCCAAAGGTCGAGACGCCCATGGCCTCGGCCATCACGCTGCCGCCGTGCAGTGCGCGGATGGCGC
>CALMQC010000283.1 GCA_937871895.1 uncultured Roseateles sp.
ACCGCCTCGGGCGTGAAGGGGTTTTGCGGCACGCGGTCATCGGGCAGCGCGCGGCCATTGGGCAGCACGGTGATGAAGGGCACGGCCTGGCCGGAGGCCATGAGGTTGTCGAGCACCGCGTGAGCTTTGACGTAGCTCGTCCACTCATGCTCGTTGCCGCCGATGCCGTGCAGCAGGTAGAGCACGGGGTACTTCTTGTCAGCGCTGTAGCCGGGCGGCAGGTAGACCTGGGCCTTGCGGCGCGCGCCGGTGACGGCGGAGTCGTACTCGAAGCCTTCGAGCTTGCCCTTCAGGCCCTGGGGCCCGAGGTCACGGTAGCCGGCCGGTGGCTCGGGGTAGAGGCGCACGTCGTCGGCGGCCAGGGTGATGGGCCGCGCGAAATTGGCGCGGGCGCGGTCGGGCGTGGTGTCGGCGGCGCGCTCTTGCGCGTGGGCCAGTGGGGCGAGCGCGAGGGCGGCGCTGGCGGCGAGCAGGGTGCGGCGGGTGGTGAGGTTCATGGTCAGGAAGCAGCTTTACTTGAAGAAGCGCTGTGCAGTCTCGATCAGGTAGTGGCGGGCGTTCATCCAGGTATGCCCGCCCTCGGTGATCAGCTCAGTGTGGCGGATCCCTTTGTCGGTCAGCATGCGGTTGAAGGCCTCGGCCTCGGGGTAGAGGAAGTCACTGCGGCCCACGCCCAGCCAGAAGAGGCGGTAGCGCGCATTGATCTGCTCCGGCTTGGCAAACACCTCGGCCAGCTGCGTCTCCAGCACCACGGGCGGGATGTAGGAGGCGTAGGACGCCACCCAGGCGAAGTGATCGACGTGCCGGAAGGCCGTGAACATCGACTGCGTGCCGCCGCGCGAGAAGCCGGCGATGCCGCGGTGCTCGCGCCCGGGCAGGGTGCGGTAGTGGGCCTCGATGTGCGGGCGCAGGCTGTGCACCAGCTCGTCGGCAAACAGCGGCAGCAGCTCGCCGGCCTGCGGCGAGTTGCGCGGGAAGGTGCCGCGCATCATGTAGCCATAGGGCATGACCACGATCATGGGCACCGCCTTCTTCTGGGCAATCAGGTTGTCCAGGATGAAGTTGGCGCGGCCGGCGCGGTACCAGGTCTCCTCGGTGTCGGTGGTGCCGCTGACGAGGTAGAGCACCGGGTACTTGGCCTTGCTCTTGTCATAGCCCGGCGGCGTGTAGACCACGTAGGGCCGTGTCGTGCCCAGCACCTTCGATTGAAAGTAGCCGTAGTGCAGCTCGCCGTGCGGCACGCTTTGGACCGCATGCAGCGGCGGGTTCTGGCCCAGCACTTCGCCGGGGATGTCGATCAGGCTGCTCTTGAAGCGCTCGTTGGGGAATAGCGCGGCATTGCCGGGGTCGGCCACGTTGAGCCCATCCACCACGAAGTGATACGGGTAGAGATTGGGCTCCACGGGGCCGACGGTGACGGACCAGTCGCCGCTGGCGTCCTTCTCCATCGGCTGGTTGGCCTTCAGGAACTGGCCACTCAGCTCCACCTTGGTCGCCAGCGGCGCGCGCAGGCGGAAGGTGACGCGCCGGTCTGGCGCGATCTCGGGCGAGTCGAGGGCGGGGCGCGGGGCCTGCGCCAGCACGGGCAGGCTGAGGAGGCTCGCCAGCAGCAGCGAGCCCCAACTGACGAACTGGCGCATGGACATCAGCTGCGGTTCCGGTCGGCGATGCTCTGCTCGATCAGCGTGGCCACGCCGCGCGGGTCTTCCTGTTGGGCCACGTGGCCGCCAGGGAAGGTGCGGATGGTCCAGCCACGCGAAGCGGCGCGCTGCCAGCTCTTGTCGGTCTTGGCGCGCTCCTCGGCCGACTTGTCCTTGGGCACAAAGGCCACGTAGGTGACCTGCAGCGCCTTGGCCGCCGGGTTCTTGAAGGACACCGGCTGGTTGAAGCACTTGATGCTGTGCTTGACGCTGTGCGGCGGCTTGTCGTCCGGCTTGACCCACGGCACCTGCATGAAGCCGTCCTTGAAGCGGTCGGAGTTGAGCGGCGGCGCGCTGCCGAAGATGTCCCAGATCGACTGGCCGTCTTCCGGCACCGCAGCGTCCAGGAAGACCACGTGCTTGATGCGCTCGGGGATGCGGTCCATCACGCCGGTGATGACCATGCCGCCATAGCTGTGGCCGGTCAGCACCACGTCCTTCAGGTCCTCGAACAGGATGAGGTTGACGACGTCGTTGATGTGGGTCTGCAGGTCCACATCGGGGCTGTTGAGGTGCATGCGCTCGCCGAGGCCCGTGAGCGTGGCGCGGTAGACGGTGTGGCCGTCGTCCTGCAGGAACTGGCCGGTGCGCTTCCACTCCCAGCCGCCGGCCGTGGCGCCGTGCACCACGACGAAGGTCTGCTTGGGCGGGGCGTCATTGGGGCCGGCCTTGACGGCGGCGGGCGTGGCGGCTGCAAGGCCAAAGAGGCCCATCAGGGCACGGCGGGAGAAGGCAGGAAGCATGGCCAGCTCAAGGGTGGTGGGGGGAGGCGGAAGGCTAAGGGCTAATCGGGGGCCTGCCCCATGAGAAGCCATGAAGCCTTAGCCGGCTAACGATTCCGCGCCGTTATGGAGCAAGGGTTTTGGAGGGTGCCGAAAGTTTGGTTCACGCGCGGGATGGATGGGGTGATGCCTTCATCGGGTTGGCGTAGGGCGGGTCGAGACCCGCCAATCCCCTTCTGCCGCGCGTGCGCTGGCAAAGCCCCGCCCAGGCTGGCTGTTGCGCTCCAGTTGGGGCGGCCCTGCGGGCTCCCCTCCGGTGCTCGGCTTGCGGGGCTCGCGCCGAACTCCCTTCGCTGGCGCTCCGGTCAAACAGGCGGCGCGAAGTCAGTTGTCGAAGTTCGCTTCGCTCACGCCCCGCAAACCTCCGCTCCTCGGCGCCCCAAAAGTCCGCGCCCCAGCCAGCCCGAGCGGGCCTTTGGGGCGGCAGTCGGCTCTTGCGACGGCGCTGCAATGCGCAGACAAATCAATGCCGCTCGACCCCTTCCAATAGGGAGATGTTTCCGTTGTCGGTCAAGAGCTTGTCGGCAGAATGACCGCCTGCTTTGTCCAGACCGCCGGAGCATTGCGCAGACTGGCGATAACACGTGGGGCATCACTGGCAACGCCAATCGCAGTGCTTGCGATAAATACGGCAATGCCGTAGTATGTGCTTGTGAGGACAGTAGCCGAAACCCCAATCTTCCAGCGCTACGCTGCTGACATCTGGACTCAGGCGGAGCGCGATGAGTTCATCGCGTGGATCGCGGTAAATCCTGAGGCGGGCGATCTCATCAAAGGTAGTGGTGGATGCAGAAAGGTTCGATGGGCGGCGTCGGGCAGAGGCAAGAGCGGCGGAGCCCGAGTCGTCTACTTCAACGTGAGTGACGAGACGATTTGGTTGCTCATCGCCTATACGAAAGGCAAGTTCGATAACTTGCCAACCTCGTTCCTAGCGGAACTGAAACAAGGAGTCGAAGATGCCCTCTGAAATGAAGAAATTCCAGCAAGACTTGCTTGAGTCGGTTCGCCAGATGAAGCGCGGTGAAGCTGCTCGTGTGACGAAGGTTCAACTACCGGCTGCGGCTGAAGCGCGAGCGCAGGTTGGACTGTCGCAGCAGGATTTCGCAGACCTCTTGGGAGTGTCTGCTCGCACGTTGCAAGACTGGGAGCAGGGGCGGCGCGAGCCGAATGGTGCTGCGAAAACATTGCTGCGTGTCGCGGTAGCGCACCCTGAAGTATTGCGTGAGCTGCATGGGTGAGGTGATGCCCAACCAGTCGCTCAACCGGCCAGCCGAGGCATGCCGCTGCGGGCCGGTTAGCGTCAACGTTGAGCGTCAGGTCTTTGGCGGCGCATCGGGTAGGGGGGGCCAAGGCCCGCGCATGACTTGGCTTTGCGGCGCGGTTCGAATGCGCTGATGCCACCAGCGGGTTGGCAAAGTCCCGCCCAGGCTGACTGTTGCGCTCCAGTTGGGGCGGGCCTGCGGCCTTCCCTCGGATGCTCGGTTTGCGGGGCTCGCGCCGAACTC
>CALMQC010000284.1 GCA_937871895.1 uncultured Roseateles sp.
TGCGTGAAGCACGGGGTAGCAACGACACTCCCAGGACGACGCCGCCGCGCCGCAAGCCGCTGACACGGCCGGCACCGAAGGCGCCGAGGCGCATGCGTCGGCCGCTGCCGTGGTGCCTCAGCAGGTCTCGCTGATCGAAGCGGCGCTGAGCGCCCGTGACACCGACGTGGCCGCTGCCGCGCCGGTGTCCACACCGGCGCCGAATCCGAGCCCGAGTCCGGTGGTGGCCGCACCGCCCTTCGTGCTGCCGCTGGGAGACCTGCAGGCCATCGCCGAAGGTGCCGGGCTGCAGTGGGTCAACTCGGACGCCGACAAGATTGCTGCCGCCCAGGCCGCCATCGCGGCCGAGCCCGCGCCCGCTCCGCTGGGCCGCGAGCCGGCACCCGTGGTGGTGCTGGATGAAGGCCCGCTAATCCTCGTCGAAACGCGCAAGGACCTGAGCCAGGTGAAGCTGCCCTTCGAGGCCTGACACGGCGCCTGAAAGCCGGCAGCCTCCGCTGCCCCGAACGCCCGGCCCCGTCCGGGCGTTTTTCATGGGACAGGCCGACCGCTGAACGGTCTCAAAAGGCGCGCGACAGCGTGCAAATTGCCAATGAGAACGGCGGCACGGCACCTAGGATGCCGGGCATGTCGGACACCCAGCCCCCGCGTCCCTACGTCGACCCCACGATGGTGGATGGCACGGGCATCGTGCGGCCCACCGAGGCCCCGCAAGCCTGGCAGCAGGCCTCCAAGCAGCCGCGCCGGCGCGCCCGCCCGGCGCCGCGTCCGGTCGCCGCAACGGAGGGCAGCTACATCGCTCGCCACTGGCGCGGCGAGCTGAGCCTGGCGCGCAGCTACTGGCTCAACAACATGCTGCTGGCCACGCCGCTGGCCCTGCTGCTGACGGGGCTGATGAGCTGGATCAGTGTCAAGGGCGACTCGCTGCAGATCAGCGCCATCGTGACCCTGCTCGGTGTGCCGCTGCTGATGGGCCTGGACGTGTGGTGCATCGTCGGCGCCTGGCGCGCCGCCGGCAACTACCTGCGCGACGAAGGTGCTGCCCTGTGGGGTTGGCTGGCACGCGTGACGCTGGCGCTTGGGGCTTTGCAGTTCGGGGCCTCGGTGCTGTTTGGCTTTGTGCCCAATGTGGGCAACTACTGGCAGATGGCGCGCGGCATCGACCCCATCGGCCAGGCCACGCTCAGCCTCTCGGCCGATGGCCGCAGCCTGCGGGTGGCGGGCACCATCGGCATGGGCGATGGCGAGCGGGTGCGCAAGCTGCTGGCAAGCGCTGAGGCCAGCCAACTCAAGCGGGTGGAGCTCGAATCGCCCGGTGGCCGCGTACGCGAGGCCGAGCGCATGGCCGAGGCCCTGCAGCAGCACCGCCATGCCAGCCGTGCGGTGGGCACCTGCGCCAGTGCCTGCACCCTGGTCTTCATGGCCGGCCAACCGCGCCAGCTCACGCCGGGTGCGCGGCTCGGCTTCCACCGCGCTTCCACGGGCACCTTCAACCCGGTGTTCGAGGAACTGGCCAACCAGAACCTCGCTGCCTCGTACCGCAAGCTGGGCTTGCCAGAGTCGCTGATCGACAAGACCCTGGCCACGCCGGCGCGCAGCATGTGGTTCCCCAAGGAGAGGGACCTGCAAGGCCTGGTGGCGCCATTGCCGCAGACCCTCGACATCGAACTGCCGCTGGCGGGCAGCTCAAGCCTCGCCGACTTCCAGGATGCGCTGCGCACCCACCCGGTATGGGATGCGCTGGAGCGCCGTCAGGGCGGCACCATCGAGACGGCGGCGCAGCGCATGTGGGCGGCCCGCTCGGCAGGCTTGGCGGATGCGGAGGTGCAGGCTGCCGCGCTCTCACCGCTGGCGCAGCAGATGCCTCAGTTGATTGCCGGTGCCGACGCCGGCCTGCGGCGGCGCTATGTGCAGTTGGTGACCGACCAGCTCAAGGCCCTGCGCTGCCGCTACTGCAACGGCACGGGCGAGGAGG
>CALMQC010000285.1 GCA_937871895.1 uncultured Roseateles sp.
CTCGGGCCCTTCCTGTGCCTCGGCGTCTATCAGGTGAGCCGCCGCCTGGAGCGCGGCGGCATCCCCACGCTGGACGACGCCATGGGTGCCTGGATGCCGCGCATCGGCCAGATCGCCATCTTTGGCGCGGTGCTCTTGGTGCTGGAGATGCTCTGGGGTCGCGCGTCCCTCGTGGTGTTTGCAGTCAGCTTCCAAGGCATGCCGGACTTTGCTGGCTCCATCCAGAAGCTGCTGGACCCGCAGAACCTCAACTTCATCGTGGCCTACCTGGCGGTGGGCAGCCTCTTTGCCGGGCTGATCTTCGCGTTCAGCGTGATCGCCATGCCCATGCTGCTGGATCGGGACACCGACGCCGTGACGGCCGGCCTCGCCAGCTTCAAGCTCTGCCTGACGCAGCCGGTGGTGATGTTCGTCTGGGGCGTGCTCATCACCAGCCTGATCGTGCTGGCCATGCTGCCCTACTTCCTGGGCCTGTTGATCGTCGGGCCGTGGCTGGGGCATGCGACCTGGCATGCCTACCGCGAGGCGCTGGCCACGGATGCCGCGCCCGAGGCAGTCACAACACCTGCAGCCCTCTGACTCAGTTCCGCCAGGCGATCCCCATCGTCAGCGAAGCGGCATCGCGCCGCTCGGTCAGCGGGCTGGCGGCTGCGGGCCCGAGCAGGCGGCTCACGCCGGTGGACCCAAAGGCCAGCCAATGCGGCGCCAAGCGGTGCGTGAACCCCACGCCGGCGTAAGTGGACCGCAGGCCCGCCCCGGGCTCGTACACCGGCTTGCCCGATGCCAGACTGCCCGCCGCATCGATGCCGAAATAGCTGCGCATGTTCTGCGCATTGGCCGCTGAAATTCCGCCACTGGCCGTCCACTCGGTGTCGTGTGAGCGATGGAAGCGCCAGCTCAGGTCCACCCCGCCCGTCAGGCCGCCATCGCGGCCCAGCAGGTCCTGCGAGGCACCGGTGGTCAGCGCCCAGTCCGGGGCCAGCGCATAGGTCACGGCCAGGCGGGCGCGCAGCGTGCGGCGCACGTCGGGCAG
Organism: uncultured Roseateles sp.; assembly: GCA_937871895.1. GTDB lineage: Bacteria > Pseudomonadota > Gammaproteobacteria > Burkholderiales > Burkholderiaceae_C > Pelomonas. The sequence continues at coordinate 1,034 of CALMQC010000285.1, forward strand.
GCCTTGGGTGGTGCGGGCTTCGCCGCTGTCACGGCCGCTGTCAAAGCGCAGCGCGAGGTTGACGCGCCAGGGGCCTTTGTTCAGCAGCTCGGTGCTGGCGCCAGGCCCCGCCCCGCCGCGCCCGAAGCCCAGCAGTGAACTGCTGCCCGAGGTGCTGAAGCGCCAGCGGCCCCACTGCAGGGCCCATAGCGGCTTGAACTTCAGCGCGTATCGGCTAGCACCGTCGTACTCGGGCCGCTCCACGGCACCGATGCCCAGCAGGTAGCGCAGCGGCGGCTCAGAAGGCTCCGGCGGGCTGTTCGCCGGCTGGGCCGCAGCCACCGTGGACATCAGGAACAGAGCGCCGAGTGCGAGCTTCATGCAGCAAGCGTAGCAGCCGTAGACTGTCAGCCAAAGGAGCCTCACCCATGCTTGACCGCCGCACCAGCCTTCTCGCCCTCGCTTCCCTGGCCACCCTCGGCCCCTCGGCCGCCCGCGCCAACAACGGCGCCCCGCTGCGCCTGCTGGTGGGCTTCCCGCCAGGCGGCGGCACGGACGCCATCGCCCGCGTGTTGGCCGAAAGCCTGCAACCGCTGCTGGGGCAAACGGTGATCGTCGAGAACAAGCCAGGTGCCGGCGGCCAACTGGCGGCACAGGCGCTCAAGGCCGCTGCGCCCGACGGCAACACCCTCTTCCTGAGCCACGACCACAGCATCTCCATCCTGCCGTTGACGCTGAAGAACCCCGGCTTCAACCCGCAGCAGGACTTTGCCTACGTGGCGGGCTTCGCGACCTTTGCGAATGCCGTGGCGTTGTCTGGCGGCACGCAGGCGAGCAACTTCAAGGACTACATCGCGCTGCTCAAGCGCCAGGGCGGCCGAGGCAATGTGGGCATCCCGGCGGCGGCCTCGGTACCGGAGTTCCTGGTCAAGACCTTTGGCGAGAAGTTCGGCCTGGAGCTGGTGGCGGCGCCCTACCGCGGCAGCGCACCGATGCTGCAGGAAATGATGGGCAACCAGATCGGCGCGGGCGTGGGCTCGGTGCCGGACTTCATCACCGCGCACCGGGACGGCAAGATCCGCATCGTGGGCGTGATGGGACGCGAACGCCAGGGCCTGTTGCCCGACGTACCGACCTTTGCCGAGCTGGGCCTCAAGGGCTTTGAAGAGCTGCCTTACTACGGCCTCTTCGCGCCGGCTGGCACGCCGGCTGCCGTCCAGCAGCGCATCTCGACAGCTCTGGCCAAGGTGCTGGCTGATCGCTCCGTCTACGCGCGCCTGACGGCCCTGGGGCTCTCCGTCGCCCATGTGCCGGGCGAGGAACTCGCCAAGCGCGAGCGCGCCTACTCAGCCACCTGGGCCGGCATCATGAAGGCCGCTGGCTTCAAGCCCCAGTAAGTCGGCCAGCTTGAGGCGCGCCCAGTCGCTGCGACGCCAGAGCTCCTCACGCACGCCCTGCCGCTCCAGCAGCAAGGCGCCGATCAAAGGGGCCGCCGGCGTCTCGGCAGGGTCACCGAGCAACACCAGGCGCTGGGCGCCTTCTTCTTCGAGACAGCCGATCAGGTCGAGGCCCACCAGGGTCTCCAGCACGGGGCTGAGCTGCAGCGGGTCCACCCGCAGCGCATAGGCCAAGCGCAACTGGCTCAGGCCCTGGCCGCCGCGCTGGCGCGCCGCCCACAGCGCGCGCAGGGCTTCCAGCGCCACGGCAAACGGCTGGCCCGGCGTGGCGGGCCGCAGGTGCAGCCGCCCCATCAGCGCCGGCGCATTGGCCGACAGGTACACGTCCGAGGCGTTTTTTTCGGCC
>CALMQC010000286.1 GCA_937871895.1 uncultured Roseateles sp.
TTTACCAACCCCATTCATACCCAGGAAACTGACCCAGGCATCCTTTGGATTCGGCTTCTCGGCGCCAAATTGGCCAGCCTCCCGCGTGACGTCGGCCCCGGCGATGAGGCCATCATGATCTTTCTCCTTCACCAGCGAGTCGATGGCCCGCCGGACAGCCACACCACGGCAACTATTCAGGTCGTCGTCGACATTGGGCCGCAGGCTGGTCGAGGCACCGAAGAACAGCCGCGCGGGAATTCGCGGATTCAGCCGTTCGTTGACCGCCGGCTCGGTGAGGCCCACAAAGGCCACGCACACTTCCTTACCCTCTTCGCCAAAAGCGTAGGCTTTGGCGAAGAGCGCCAGGCCACGTTGCTTGACAGCGTCGTACCACTGATCCGTGGCCACTTCTGCGACGTACTGGCCCAGCAAACCCTTCTGTCCCGAAAAGTTTTCCACCGGCAAAGGGTCGCGCACTGCTGCCTGAGCAGTCCACGCGCAGCCGAACCCCAGTGCGACCACCAGCAACTGGCGGCCAACTCGCCCCCACGACTTCATCTGTTTCACCACCCCGACCTCCATCTTTCTGATTGGTGGCACCTGTTCGCAAAACCTGAACAGGGGCCGTGGCCGAATCATTGTGTGGAGCCGGCTGGCAGGCTCGGCCAAATCGAGACGCAGGGGCGCGAACTCGTTCACACTCTCGCTGCAGTGCACCTGTGCTTGTTAGCCAGGCGTCAATGTCACATTCCGGGCCTTTCAGCGGCGACTTCGACGAGCGCGCGCCCGGCCGCCAAGTGCGAGCAGGCCACCGGCCATGAGGGCCCAGGTGCCGGGCTCGGGGACCGGCGCGGCCAGAAAGTTGTGGCCGCTCGCACCCGTGGTGTTGAGGCCGGCAACGGAGGGGATCAGCTCATAGCCGGCCGAATGCGCAAAGTCGGCCTCGGCATAGCGGCCCGTGGCGGCGTAGTCGCTCACGTCCGCCCCGGCGTAGAGCATCCCGGAGATGGAGATGTTGCGACCCACATAAGTGTTCAGCGTCAGTTGGTAGACCCCGGGCGCATCCTTCTTGGCGTCCCAGCTCTTGTTCACTTCGGCAAAGCTGCTCATGTCGCGCAGCCTCACTTCGGCCAGACCGTCAGCAGACAGGAAGCCGCCCATCTCGAAGTTGGGGCTGGAGAGCGACCCCGTGATGCTGAAGTTGACCGTGTAGCTGACCGGTGTGCCCACCGCGAGGCCCGCGCCGGTGACGGCAATGGTGTCGTAGAACCGTGCCTGCACCGCGCTGCCCGCGTAGCCGTAGTTGACGCGGTGGCCCTGGGCGTCAAAGCCGTAGGGGTAGCTGGCCGAGGCAAATGCCCGCAGCAGCCCGATGCGGCCTTCGAACTCGCCCACGCCACTTCCGCCGGCGTAGGTGGCCGTTTCCTTGAAGGACTGCAACTGCGCGACACGCGGATCGTCGATCCAGTTGTAGGTAGGCGCAAAGCGCTGCTCGCCACTGCCAGGCTCCAGAAAGCTGGTTGAGTGCACGTTCATGGTCACGAAGAGCTGGCTTTGCTGGGCCAGGGCGGGCAGCGAGGCAGCTAGCGTGGCGAGGCCGAGGCACAGGTGCGCGAGGCGGCGCGGCAAGGTGATGGACATGGTGGAGATCTCCCGTCAGAAGGTGGGCAAAGGGCTTGACCCACATGCCAACGGGATCCCGCCGCCGAGCCGGACAGGCCGGTCTCCGCCGATCTAGGGGGTCTGCTGCACGTCGCCGGGCGGCGCGCTGCTTGCGTCGTTCCATCCGGCACGCGCCTTGGCATGCCGGGCGGCTTCAGCCTCGCGCTCCACGGCCAGCAACTGCTCAAACTGCTGGCGCCCGGCCTTGGCGGCGGCGACGAGGGCGGCCTGGTCGCGCTGCAGCGGTAGCGTGGCCTCCAGCAGCTCGATGTTGTGCTGGCGGAAGCGCATCGCGTGCTTGCGCGCGGCGTGGGGCTCCATGCCGGTCAGTTCGAGCACGCTGCGGGCGCTGCGCAAGGCGGCGTCGAAGGTCTCGCGCTCGATGTGGGTCAGGCCCTGCTCGCGCAGCTTGAAGTAGTGCGTGACGTTGCGCGCCCGGGCCACGATCTTGGCCTGCGGGAAGTGCTCGCGCACCAGCTCCACGATCTCCAGGCTGGTGGCCATGTCGTCCACGGCCACGACGATGACACGCGCCGTCTCTGCGCCGGCCACGCGCAGCAGGTCGAGCCTTGTCGCATCACCGTAGTGGACCGTGAAGCCGAACTTGCGCAGGCTCTCGATGGCCTCGGCGTCGTGGTCCAGCACGGTCGCTTGCAGGCCGCAGGCGTGCAGCAGGCGGCCCACGACCTGGCCATAGCGACCACTGCCGGCGATCAGGATGGGCGCGGGCGGCGGCGGGGGCTCGTCAGGCCGCGTGCCCTGCGCCGCCATGCGGCGGGTGGTCCAGCGCTCGGCCAGGGTCAGCAGCAGCGGCGTGACGGCCAGCGAGATGGCCACGGCGGCCACCAGGGCCGAGTTCTGTGCCCCTGTCAGCACACCGTTGGCCTCCCCGAGTTGGAACACCACAAAGCCAAACTCGCCGCCCTGGGCGAGCAGGATCACGAAGGCCGGCCGCTCGGCCACCGGCAGCTTCATGGCGCGAGCCATCAGCACCAGCACCACGGTCTTGCCCACCAGCAGTGCCACCAGCACGGCCAGCACCGCGCCCGGCTGGCCGGCCACGGCATTCAGGTCCAGGCCCATGCCCACGGCGATGAAGAAGAGGCCGAGCAGCAGGCCCTTGAAGGGTTCCAGGTCGGTCTCCAGCTCGCGGCGGTACTCGCTCTCGGCCAGCAGCACGCCGGCCAGGAAGGCGCCGAGCGCCATCGAGAGGCCCACAAACTGCATCAGCGCCGCCGTGGACAGCACCAGCAGCAGCGCGGCGGCGGTGAAGATCTCGGGCGTGCGGCTGTGCGCAATCCAGCGCAGCGCGGGGCGCAGCAGCAGCCGGCCGCCAAACACGATGGTGACGATGGCCGCCACCGCCTTGCCCGCAGCCAGCCAGGCGCTGCCCTCGGCCGCGGTGGCCGAGCCGCCCACGGCAAGCAGGGGCACCAGGGCCAGCACGGGGATGGCGGCGATGTCCTGCAGCAGGGCCACGCTCAGCACGCTCTCACCGGCGCTGGTGCGGCCCAGGTTGCGCTCGGCCAGCACGGCCATGGCCACGGCGGTGGACGACATGGCCAGCCCCAGGCTCGCCACCACGGCCAGGCGCCAAGGCACGCCAAGGGCCACGGCCAGCAGGGCCAGCACGGCCGCGCAGCCCAGCAGCTGCACGCTGCCCCAGCCAAAGATCGGCCGGCGCATCGCCCACAGGCGCTTGGGCTCCAGCTCCAGGCCCACCAGGAAGAGCATCAGCACCACGCCCAGCTCGGCCACATGCAGGATGGTGCCGGGCTCATGGATCAAGGCCAGCACCTGGGGCCCCACCACGATGCCGGCCACCAGGTAGCCGAGGATGGACCCCAGCCGCGCCCAGCGCGCCAAGGGCACGGCCACCACGGCGGCGGCCAGCAGCACCAGGGGCACGATCAGCCAGTTCTCATGCGTCATGCCACACCCCCGATGGAGAGGGCCGAGAAGGCGGCGGGCCGGTCGTCCAGTCCCACGGCGCGCTGGCAGTCGTCGGGGCAGGCTTCCACGTCCGCGCACCAGTCCGGGTAGGCGGCCAGTTGGGCGACAAAGCGCCGGGCCTGGGCGTCGATCTCGGCCTGACTGGCACGGTGGGCGCCATGCAGCACCTGCACGGGCAGAAAGCGCATGCCGCAGGTGCGCGCCGTTTGCCGGTAGGGCAGCGTGAAGGCTTCGAAGGGCAGGCCATGGTGGCCGCCGGTGCTATAGGCCTCGGCCGTGCCGCCGGTGGAGGTGACCAGCCACAGGTCCTTGCCAGCCAGCGCCGTGCCGCCGGGACCATAGGCCCAGCCCAGCTGCAGCACTTCGTCGCACCACAGTTTTTGCAGGGCGGGCATGCCATACCAGTGCAGGGGGTGCAGCATCACCAGCAGCTGCGCCTGGCTCAGCGCGCGGCGCTCGGCCTCGGCGTCGATGTGGAAGTCGGGGTAGCGGCGGTAGAGGTCATGCACCTGCACGCGGGGCGCCAGGCCGGCGGCGTGCAGCGCGGCCAGGAAGCTGCGCGTCACGGCGGAGCGGGCCAGGTCCGGGTGGGCGGCCAGCACGAGGATGTCTGGCGGGGCGGGGCTTGGGGCGGCGGTGGGAGCGGCATCAACCATGGCCCTTAGGTTAACGTGCGGCCCCTCATGTCCACGCCGCTCCGCCACATTCCATCGCTCAGCGCCTTGCCCGCCCTGGTGGGCACCCAACTGGGCCAGAGCGACTGGGTGTTGATTGAACAGTCAGGTATCGACGCCTTTGCCGCCGCCACGAGTGATGCGCAATGGATCCACGTGGACCCCGTGCGCGCCGCCAGCGGCCCCTTTGGCACGACGATCGCGCATGGCTTTTTGACGCTGTCGCTGCTGCCCGTGCTCATGAACCAGGCCTTTGTGATCGATGGCCTGGGCATGGGCGTCAACTACGGCCTCAACCGCGTGCGCTTCCCGGCGCCGGTGCCGGTCGGCAGCCGGCTGCGAGGCACCGTCAAGCTGCTGGCCTGCGAGCCGCTGCCCCAAGACGGCCTGCAGGCGGTGCTGGAGGTCAGCATCGAGCGCGAAGGCGGCAGCAAGCCGGTGTGCGTGGCCGAATCGGTCGTGCGCTTCTTTCCCTGAAATTTCCGACGACCCATGGCCTCCAGTCTCCTGGTCCTGCTTGACGACATCACCACCGTCCTCGACGACGTGGCCACCATGACCAAGGTCGCGGCCAAGAAGACGGCCGGGGTGCTCGGTGACGACCTGGCGCTGAACGCGCAGCAGGTGACCGGTGTGAACGCCGACCGCGAGCTGCCGGTGGTGTGGGCGGTGGCCGTGGGCTCGCTCATCAACAAGGCCATCCTGGTGCCGGCGGCGCTGGCCATCTCAGCGCTGGCGCCCTGGGCCGTGACGCCGCTGCTGATGGTGGGTGGCGCCTATTTGTGCTTCGAGGGCTTTGAGAAGCTGGCGCACAAGTTCCTGCACAGCAAGGCCGAAGACGAGGCCCACCACCAGCAACTGGTGCAGGCGATTGCCGACCCGCAGGTCGACATGAAGGAGTTCGAGCGCGAGAAGGTCAAGGGCGCGATCCGCACCGACTTCATCCTCTCGGCCGAGATCATCGTCATCGCGCTGGGCACGGTGGCCAGCGCTTCGCTGCAGCAACAGTTGGCCGTGCTGGTGGCGGTGTCGGTGGCAATGACGGTGGGCGTCTACGGCTTCGTGGCCGGCATCGTGAAGATGGACGACGCGGGCCTGTGGCTGTCACGCAAGTCCAGCGCGCTGGCCCAGGTGGTGGGCCGATTCCTGCTGGCCGCCGCGCCGCAGCTGATGAAGCTGCTCTCGGTGCTCGGTACGGCCGCGATGTTCCTGGTGGGCGGCGGCATCCTCGTGCATGGCCTCGGGCCGGTGCACCACTTCGTCGAGCACCTGGCATCAGGCCACAGCGGCTTCGGCGCCGTGCTGGCAGAGAACACCGCCAATGCGCTGGTGGGCGTGATCGCCGGAGCCCTGGTGCTGGCCGGCGTGGTGCTGGTGCAGAAGCTGCGGGGGCGCTGAGCTACTGGAGCAGCGGGCTCTGCTCCACGGGGCTGTAGGCCAGCCGCACATAGATCGGCGCAAAGGCCTCGGCCTGGGTCAGTTCGATCAGGTGCTCGCGCGAGAGTTCGAGCATGGCGATGAAGGTCACCACCAGCACGGCCTGGCCCCGTGAGGGGTCGAAGAGCTGCTCGAACTCGACGAAACGCTTGCCCTGCAGGCGGCGCAGCACCAGGCTCATGTGCTCGCGCACCGAGAGCTGCTCGCGTGTGATGCGATGGTGCTGGTTCAGCTTGGCGCGCTTGAGGATGTCGGCCCAGGCCTCGCGCAGGTCGTCGGCGTTCACATCAGGGAAGCGCGGCGCCAGTGATTGTTCGATATGCACCTGGGCACGCAGGAAGTCGCGCCCAAGCACGGGCAAGGCGTCGAGCCGCGCGGCGGCCAGCTTGATCTGCTCGTACTCCAACAGCCGGCGCACGAGCTCGGCGCGTGGGTCCTCGGCCTCCTGGCCGTCTTCGGTCTTGCGGGGCGGCAAGAGCATGCGCGACTTGATTTCGATCAGCATCGCCGCCATCAACAGGTACTCGCTCGCCAGCTCCAGGTTGTGCACCCGGATCTGGTCCACATAGCTCAGGTACTGGCGGGTCACGTCCGCCAGCGGGATGTCGAGGATGTTGAAGTTCTGCTTGCGGATCAGGTACAGCAGCA
>CALMQC010000287.1 GCA_937871895.1 uncultured Roseateles sp.
ATTCATGCGCGGCTCAGGGCAGCAAGCCCCATTGCTGGAGCATGAAAGCATAGGTGCGCGCCACCTCGCGCAGCGCATCGAAGCGGCCCGACGCGCCACCATGGCCGGCGGTCATGTTGATGTCGTACAGCACCGGCCCGCTGCTGCTGTTCAGCGTGCGGATCTTGGCCACCCACTTGGCGGCTTCCCAGTAGGGCACCTGGCTGTCATTGATGGCGGTGCGCGCCAGCACGGCCGGGTAGGCGGCGGGCTTGAGGTTGTCGTAAGGGCTGTAGGTGCGCATCCAGGCGTACTCGGCGGCCTTGTTGGGGTTGCCCCATTCGATGTACTCCTCGGTGGTCAGCGGCAGGGTGTCGTCGAGCATGGTGTTGATCACGTCCACAAACGGCACCTGGGCCACCACGGCCTTGAAGAGATCGGGCCGCAGGTTGGTGACGGCGCCCATCAAGAGCCCACCCGCACTGCCGCCCTGGATGATGAGCTGCGAGGGCTGGGTGTAGCCGCGCGCCACCAGGCCCTCAGCGCAGGTGATGAAGTCGGTGAAGGTGTTCATCTTCTTGGCCAGCTTGCCGTCCAGGTACCAGCGCCGGCCCAGGTCGCCGCCGCCGCGGATGTGGGCGATGGCGAAGATGACGCCCCGGTCCAACAGCGACAGGCGCGGGCTCGTGAAGCGCGGGTCGGTCGGGATGCCGTAACTGCCGTAGCCGTAGAGCAGCAGCGGCTGCGGGCCGCTCTTGCGCAGGTCCTTGCGGTAGACCAGGCTGACCGGCACCTGGGTGCCATCGGCCGCCTTGAACCACAGGCGCTCACTGGCGTAGCGGCTGGCGTCGTAGCCGCCCTGCACGGGCTGCACCTTCAGCAAATGCAGCTTGCCGGTGGCCAGCTCGGCCTCGTAGGTGGAGGTGGGCGTGGTGAGCGAGTTGTAGGTGAAGCGCACGCGGTCGGCGTCGAACTCGCTGGGCGGCGTGAGCACGGCGTTGTAGGCCAGCTCGTCAAACGCCACGTCGCGCGCGTTGTTGCCGGTGTGGCCAGCGTGGCCGCGCAACAAGCGGAGCTTGACCGAGCCGCCCTCACGCACCTGGGCGACGGCGTGGGTCTTGAACGCCACGACGTTCTCGATCATGGCGTCGTCGCGGTGCGGCATCAGCTGCGGCGCGTTGCGCAGCTGCGCCTGCGTGGCGACCGGGCCCTGGCCCGCGCGCAGGGGCACGCGCACGAGGCGGAAGTTGGGCCCGCGGTCATTGATGCGCACCAGCAGTTCGCCGCCATAGGGCGTCACGGCGTACTCCTGCCCGGCCACACGCGGCAGCACCTCGCGCCAGCTGGCGGTGGGCTGGTCGGCCGGCAGCAGGCGCCAGTCCATGGTGTCCTTGGACTGGGCGCCGAGCAGCAGGGTCTTGCCGTCGAGCGACTTGAGGAGCAGCAGGTTGAAGAGGTCGTCCGGCTCCTCGTGCACCAGCACGTCGCCCGCCGTGGCGCCGCGCAGATGGCGCCATAGCTGGTGCGAACGGCGGGCCTCGTTGTGGCGGATGTAGAACAGGGTCTTGCTGTCTGCGGCCCAGACAAAGGCGTCGGCGTGCGGCGTGGTGGCCACGACCTTGTCCTCGCCGGTCTGCAGGTCCTTGATGTGCAGCTCAAAGTCACGCGCGCCAGTCGCGTCCACCGCATAGGCCAGCCAGCGCTCGTCAGGGCTTACCGCCATGCCGTTGAGCGCCACGAACTTGCGCGTGGTGGCCAGCTCGTTGAGGTCGAGCATGGGCTCCTCTGCCACCTTCTCGTCGTAGGCCCGGCTCGGGCCCTGTGCCGCACGGCGGAAGAAGATCGGGTATTGCTTGCCCTCTTCAGTGCGGCTGCCGTACCAGTAGAGGCCACGACGCGCGGGCACGGCCTGGTCGCGCTGCAGCACGCGGCCTTTCATCTCCTCAAAGAGCTGGTCCATCGGCCCCTCAATGGGCTTGAACCAGGCGGCGGCGTAGGCGGCCTCGGCCTGCAGGTAGGTCTGCACTTCCGGGCTGTCCTTCTCGCGCAGCCAGAAGTAGTCGTCGATCCGGCGCTCGCCGTGGATGCTGACGTCGCGCGGCTTCTTCAGCGCCACGGGCGGTTCAGGGGGGGTGTCGGCGCTGGCGGGGCGGGTAACCCCCAGGAGCGCAGCGGCAACGATGGTGGATTGCACCAAGGCGCTTAGCAGTTTCATGCAGACGGTCTCCAATCCGGGCGCCGCCCTCGGCAGCCACGACCCCGGCGACCGGAGTTTGCCTGCTCCCCATGCAAAAATCGCGCGCTTTGCTGCAAGCCGTGCCCACCATGGACATCGAACACATCAATCAAATCGGCAACATGCTGGCCGATCTCTCAGCGCGGACCGACGCGCTAAGGGGGTATCTTTGACTTCGATCGCAAAGCCCTGCGACTGAACGAAGTCAACACCGCGCTGGAGAACCCCAAGGTCTGGGACGAACCCAAGCGCGCCCAGGAGCTGGGCAAGGAAAAGCGTCAGCTCGAAGGGGTGGTGGACACGATCCGGCATCTGACCAGCTCCCTGGCGGACAACGCCGAGCTGTTCGAGATGAGCCGCGAGGAAGGCGACGAGGCCGGCATGCGGGCCATCGAGGACGATGCCCACAAGCTGCGTGCAACGGTGGAGGAGCTGGAATTCCGCCGCATGTTCAACAACCCGGCCGACCCCAGCAACTGCTTCATCGACATCCAGGCCGGCGCCGGCGGCACCGAAGCCTGCGACTGGGCCGGCATGCTGCTGCGCCAGTACCTCAAGTACTGCGAGCGCAAGGGCTTCAAGGCCACGATCGAGGACGAAACACCCGGTGACGTGGCGGGCCTCAAGAGCGCCACCATCAAGGTCGAGGGCGAGTACGCCTTTGGCCTGCTGCGCACCGAGACCGGCGTGCACCGCCTGGTGCGCAAGTCGCCTTTTGACTCCTCGGGCGGCCGCCACACCAGCTTCGCCTCGCTCTTCGTCTACCCCGAGGTGGACGACAGCATCGAGATCGACATCAACCCGGCCGACGTGCGCACCGACACCTTCCGCGCCAGCGGCGCCGGTGGCCAGCACATCAACAAGACCGACTCGGCCGTGCGCCTGACGCACATCCCGACCGGCATCGTCGTGCAATGCCAGGACGGCCGCAGCCAGCACAGCAACCGCGACGTCGCCTGGAAGCGCCTGCGCAGCCGGCTCTACGACCACGAGATGCGCAAGCGCATGGAAGAGCAGCAAAAGCTCGAAGACACCAAGACCGACGTCGGCTGGGGCCACCAGATCCGCTCCTACGTGCTGGACCAAAGCCGCATCAAGGACCTGCGCACCAACTACGAGACCTCGGCCACCCAGAAGGTGCTGGACGGCGATCTCGATGCCTTCATCCATGAATCACTCAAGCAGGGCGTCTGAACCCGCCGCTTGAACCCACAAGGACTCCCCATGCGTGAAGGCACCGCCGCCCTGATTCACCGCGCTGACTACCAGCAGCCGGCCTACTGGATCCGCAAGGTCGAACTCACGTTCGACCTCGACCCCGCCAAGACCATCGTGGGCTCCAAGCTGCAGATCGAGCGCAACCACGCGGTGCCGCACGGCCCGCTGCGCCTGCACGGCGAAGAGCTCAACCTGCTGCGCGTGCTGATCGACGGCAGCAGCGTGTCCTTCCGACAGGAGGGGCAGGAGCTGATCATCGAGAGCGCGCCGGACGCCGACTTCCAGTTGGAGATCCGCAGCACCTGCGCGCCCGAGAAGAACTCGGCGCTGTCGGGCCTTTACACCTCGGGCGGCAGCTTCTTCACGCAGTGCGAGGCCGAAGGCTTCCGCCGCATCACTTACTTCCTGGACCGGCCGGACGTGATGGCCGTCTACACGGTGACGCTGCGCGCCGACGCCGCCAAGTACCCAGTGCTGCTGGCCAACGGCAACCTCGTCGAAACCGGCAGCCTCGACAACGGCCGTCACTTCGCCACCTGGCACGACCCCTTCCCCAAGCCGAGCTATCTGTTTGCCGTCGTGGCAGGCGACCTGGTCACGCGCGAGCAGCGCATCCGCACCCGGGCGGGCAAGGACCATCTGCTGCAGGTCTATGTGCGCCGGGGCGACCTGGAGAAGACCGAGCATGCGATGAACTCGCTGGTCGCTTCCATCGTCTGGGACGAGGCCCGCTTCGGCCTGCCGCTGGATCTGGAGCGCTTCATGGTGGTCGGCGTGTCCGACTTCAACATGGGTGCGATGGAGAACAAGGGCCTCAACATCTTCAACACCAGCGCCCTGCTCGCCTCGCCGGCCACGGCCACGGCCACGGATGCTGACTTTGCGCGCATCGAGTCCATCGTCGCGCACGAGTACTTCCACAACTGGACGGGCAACCGCGTCACCTGCCGCGACTGGTTCCAGCTCTCGCTGAAGGAAGGCCTGACTGTCTTCCGCGATCAGGAGTTCTCGATGGACATGGCGGGCAGCCCGAGCGCCCGCGCGGTCTGCCGCATCCGCAACGTGCGTGCGCTGCGCGCCCTGCAGTTCCCCGAGGACAGCGGCGCCATGGCTCACCCGGTGCGCCCTGACAGCTACAGCGAGATCAACAACTTCTACACCGCCACCGTCTACGAGAAGGGCTCGGAGGTGGTGCGGATGTACCAGACCCTGGTCGGCCGCAAGGGCTTTGAGGCGGGCATGAAGCTCTACTTCGAGCGCCACGATGGCCAGGCGGTCACCTGCGATGACTTTGCCCAGGCGATTGCCGACGCCAACCCCGGCTCGCCGCTGGCGACACGGCTGGACGCCTTCAAGCGCTGGTACTCGCAAGCCGGCACACCGCGCGTCACGGCCATCGGCGAACATGACGCCGCCACACGCACTTTCACGCTCAAGCTGCGCCAGCACACCCCCGCCACGCCAGGCCAACCCGACAAGCTGCCGGTCGTGATCCCGGTCGTCATGGGCCTGCTGGACCGTCATGGCCAGGCCCTGGCGCTGGATGCCAACGGCGCCACCGAAACCACCTTGGTGCTGGACCAGGCCGAGCAGTCCTTCGTCTTCGAGAACATCGAGCACGAGCCCGTGCCCTCGCTGCTGCGCGGGTTCTCGGCCCCGGTGGTGCTGGACGACGGCCTGTCCGATGCCGCCCTGTTGGTGCTGCTGCGGCATGACAGCGACCCCTTCAATCGCTGGGAGGCCAGCCAGCGCCTGGCGCTGAACCGCATCCTGGCGGCTTTGCGTGCCGGCCAGCCCCTGGTGCTCTCTGGCGCATTCATCGAGTCCATGCGCGCGGTGCTGCGCCACCCCGACCTCGACCCCGCATTCAAAGAGCTTGCCCTCACCCTGCCCGGCGAGGCCTACATCGCCGAGCAGCTCGACGTGGTGGACCCCCAGGCCATCCACACCGCCGTGATGGCCGCGCAAGCCCAATTGGCCGCCGCACTGCGCGACGACTGGATCGCCGCCTATGAGGCCAACCAGATCCAGGGCGGTTACACGCCCGACCCTGTCTCCTCGGGCAAGCGCGCGCTGGCCAACCTGGCGCTGGCCATGCTGGTGCTGGATGCGCAAAGCACTGGCGACACGGTCTGGCCCGGCAAGGCCTACCAGCGCTTCAAGAGTGCTGCCAACATGACCGACCGCTTTGGCGCCCTGACGGCCCTGGTCAACGCGCAAGCCGAGCTGGCTGCGCCTGCGCTGGAGCGCTTCCATGCACTCTTCAAGGACGACGCCCTGGTCATCGACAAATGGTTCAGCCTCCAGGCCCGCGCCCCGGAGGTGGACGGCAAGGTCTTTGCGCGCGCCAAGACCCTGCTGCAGCACGCCGACTTCACGCTCAAGAACCCCAACCGCGCGCGCAGCCTGCTGGCTTCGCTGATGCTGTTCAACCCTGCTGCCTTCCACCGCAACGACGCGGCCGGCTATGTGCTGTGGGCCGAGCAGGTGCTCGCCATCGACGCCATCAACCCCATGCTCGCCAGCCGCATTGCCCGCGCGCTGGACCGCTGGACGCAACTGGCCGAGCCCTATCGCAGCGCTGCCCGAGAAGCCGTGGCCCGCGTCGCCGCCAAGCCCGACCTCTCCAGCGATGTGCGCGAGATCGTCGAGCGGGCGCTCGACGTGGCTGTCAGCGCCTGACCACCAGGCCGCGCAGACGCGCCCGGTTGGCGCGCGCCCAGGGCACCAGCTCCTCGGCCGGCATGGGGCGTGCCAGCAGGTAGCCCTGGGCCGCGTCGCAGCCCAGCTCGCTGAGCAGGGCCCAGTCGGCAGCCGTCTCAACCCCTTCCGCCACCGAGGCGATGCCCAGGCGGTGCGCCATCTCGATGGCGCTGGTCAGCATCGCCCGGCGGGCCGGCCGCGCGGCGGCCTCACTGACGA
>CALMQC010000288.1 GCA_937871895.1 uncultured Roseateles sp.
TCTGCTCCACCACCCGCAAGGACGACCCCTGCGGCCAGGCGCGCGCCTATGTCGAGAAGAGCCTGGGGCTCGGGATCCATGCCCGCGCTCTGCCCCAGGCCAAGAGCCATGCCGCGCTGAACAACGAGCTGGGACAACCCGGCGCGTACACCGATTCGGTCGAACGCTTCCTGGCCGGCACCGACCACGTGGTGGCGCGCCTGCTGGGCGCTCCTTGAGATCGGCCTGCGCGCTGGCCGTTCTGGCCGCTCTGGCGGCTCAGGTCGCCCAGACTCGCGGCTCGCAGGGCGCCAGGCCCCAGAGCCGCTGACGCCACAGCGCCCGCAGTGCCCGCAGGGGCAAGGTCGCCTGCTCCACGTCGGGCGCCAAGACGCGGGCCAGCAGCACCGAGCGCGCCCCACGCGCCAGCAGGCTCACACCAGACGCCGGCAGGCTCGCCAGGCATTGGCGGCTGTCGTCGAGCAAGGCCTCCAGCCCGGTGGGCTGGCCGTCCTGCACGGCCACCAGGGTACCCAGCACGCGGTGGCCGGCCAGCCCGGCCGGGCCGTTCAGCAAAGCGGTGTCCTGCGCGGCCAGCCAGCCGCGGTCCAGCCAAAGGCCAGGCACCTCCAAATGCTGCAGCAAACGCCCGGCCACAAAGGCTTGCTCGGCCGCCGGCAAGCCCAGCGCCAGGATCTCGCCCGCCAGCAGCTGCGCGCCGGGCGCCAGGTGCAGGCGCACCTCGTTGCGGCCATCGCAGCCGCTGTAGGCCAGGGTCTCCTGCGGCAGCCATTCGAGCCGGCTGCCCGCAGCGACCTGGGCGCTCACCGCCTGCACGGCTTCGCCGGCCACGCTGCGATAAAAGCGCGTGGCGGCGGGCGTGGTGACCAGCAAGTGGGCGCCGGGCTGGACGTCGATGTCGATGTCCAGCCGGTCTCCGCCCACCAGGCCACCGGGTGGGTGCACCAGCACCGCGTGCGCGATGGCCTCGCCCTCGGGGTAGAGCGTCTTGAGCAGCCGCAGCGGCCCGCTGTGCCGGGCATGCACGGCGGTGCGGCCGGACACTTGCGTGGCGCTGAGGCTCAATCGGGCGGGCCAGCGCGGCGGCGCCGCAGCACGGTCACCCAACCAGCAGCCCCTTGGTCTCGATGAAGCGCACCACGTCGGCGAGGCCCTCCTGGGTCTTGAGGTTGGTCATCACCCAGGGCTTGACCGGCCGCATGCGCGCGGTGTCGCTGCGCATGATGTCGAGGTTGGCGCCCACGTGGGGCGCGAGGTCGGTCTTGTTGATGACGAAGAGGTCGCTCTTGGTGATGCCTGGGCCGCCCTTGCGCGGGATCTTCTCGCCGGCGGCGACGTCAATCACGTAGATGGTCAGGTCGCTGAGCTCCGGGCTGAAGGTGGCCGCCAGGTTGTCACCCCCGCTCTCGACGAAGACAATGTCGGCGTCGGGGAACTTGTCGAGCATGCGGTCCACGGCTTCGAGGTTGATCGAGCAGTCCTCGCGGATGGCAGTGTGCGGGCAGCCACCGGTCTCGACGCCCATGATGCGCTCGGGCGCCAGCGCGCCGGCCACGGTCAGGAGGCGCTGGTCCTCCTTGGTGTAGATGTCATTGGTGACGACGACCAGGTCCCAGCGCTCACGCATGGTCTTGCAGAGCATTTCCACGAGCGTGGTCTTGCCGGAGCCGACAGGGCCACCGACGCCCACGCGCAGCGGCGGGAGCCTCTTGGTGCGGTTCGGGATGGCGTGCATCATGTCCGCCCCTCGTTCGTCGGATACGCCGAACGATCCCCCGAGGGGATGGCGGGCCGGCTTGGGGCGGCCCGGCGCTCGGCCCGTCTGGAAGTGGTGAGCATCAAGAGATTCATGAGCGGAACAGTCGGGAGTATTGGGTTTCGTGCCGGGCGCCGAGAATGCCGAGCATCGGCGCAAAGGCGATGGGCTCATCGGCGGCCAGTGCCGCTTGCACGGCGCCTGGAATGGCTTGCACGAGCTGTGCCAAAAGGCGCTGGCCGGCGCTCTGGCCCAGTGGCACGCAGCGCACCGCCGCCTGCATCAGGTTCTCGGCCCAGCCAAAGGCGGCCGCGTGCAGCGCGGGCTCCAGCGGCGCGCCGCGCACGGCGATGGCGCAGGCCAGGATGACTGGCCAGGTGGGCGCGGGGCTGAGCTGCTGCGCCAGCGGCAACAGCGGGTGCGCGTCCACCAGCCCACGCAGCCAGGCCAGCAGGCTGCGGCCCATCTGCTGGGTCTGCTGCAGGCTCTCGCTGGTCTCGCGGGTTTGCAGCACCCAGTCATTGCAGGCTTGCAGGGCGGCGGCATCGAGCCGCTGCGCAGCGGCGTGCGCGCGCGCCACCAAGGGCAGCTCGGCGCGGGCCTGAGTCAGTTCTAGTTGACTCAGCAGCCACTGTGCGGCCGAGGCTTCGTCGCGCACCGTGCCGGCCTCGACAGCGGCCTCCAGGCCCTCGGAGTAGCTGAAGGCCCCCACCGGCAGGGCTGGCGAGGCCAGCCACAGGAGGTGAAGCAGCGCGGCGGGCTCAGTGGTTCTGGTCATGCTGGCAGCCAGGGCCGTGGACATGACCGTGGTCGTGCGAGTGACTGTGAGCGTGGTCATGGGCGTGGTCATGGCCATGGTCGTGACCGCAGCCGGGGCCGTGGACGTGGCCGGCCTCTTCATGCGCGTGGTCGTGGTCGTGTCCATGGTGGTGACCATGGCCTGCCCCTTCGCCATAGGCACCGCCTTCGGGCTCGAAGGCCGCCTGCGCCTCGGTGACGATGAGGTGTTGGCGGCGCAGCATCTCGGCCAGCACCGGGTCGGGCTCGAATTGCAGCAGGCTCGCCTGCAGCTCCAGCGGCACATGGCGGTTGCCCAGGTGGTAGGCGGCGCGCAGCAGGTCAAAGGGGCTGCCGTGCTCGGCGCAGTGGCGCACCTGCAGCACCGGCTGGGCAGCGGCCAGCACGCGCACCAGACTGCCGTCTTCGGCCACCAGCACATCACCGCCGCGCAAGCTGGTGCCGCGCGGCAGCACCACGCCGATTTCGCGGCCGTCGGAGTCCGTGGCCGAGAAGCGGCTCTTGCTGCGGGTGTCCCAGTCCAGCTCCAGCGTGGGCGCACGCTTGACGAGCACAGGGGCGAGGCCGGCGCCGCCGGCAATGCGTTTGGTGGCGTGAATCATGGGCTCAAGTATCCCAGCGCAAGGCCAACCCCCGGCCCGCAGCCTGGGCTTATCGCTGGCCCCAGACGGCCGCACCCACGATCATCAGCGCCCCCAAGGCGAGCGAGGCCGTCAGCGCTTGCCCCGTCGTCAGCAAGACCACGGCGGTGGACAGCAGTGGCGTGAGGAAGGCCAGCAGCCCGATGCGGCGCGGGTCGCCCGCCTTGAGCGCCGCATCCCACAGGAAGAACGCCCCGCCCAGCGGCCCCAGCCCCAGCAGCACGATCAGCCCCAGGTCCCGCGCGCTCAAGTCTGCGGCCGGCTCCCAGAGCGCATGGCAGGCCAGCGAGAGCAGACCCGACACCGCTGCAAACGCACCCACCGCGCTGGTGGCAAAAGGCGCCACCCGGCGCGTGCCCAGCGAGTAGGTGCTCCAGACCAGCGCAGAGCCCAGCGCCAGCGCATAGCCGCTGTGCCATCCACCCGCGAGGCTGCCGCCCGAGCGGCCCAGGATGACCACCGCTGCTCCCGCAAAGCCCAGCACCGCCGCGCCCACCTGGCTGGCCCGCCAGCGCAAGCCGGGCAAGACCAGCGGCGCCAGCACCACCATGCCCAGCGGCCACAGGTAGTTGATGAGATTGGCCTGCAAAGGCGGCGCCGTGCGCAGCGCGATGAAGAGCAGCAAATGAAAGCCAAACAGCCCGTAGACCCCGAGCAGCAGCGTCCGCCAAGGCACGACCCACACCCGCCACTGGAAGCGTGACAGTGGCAACGCCAGCACGCTGCCCACCAACAGCCCGAGGCCCGTCAGAAAAAAGGGCGGCACATGGGCCAGCTGCACCCCCAGGGCGGCGAGCGAGGCCCACATCAGGATGGCAGCGAGGGCGAGCAAATCGGCACGCGTGAACATGGCCGCGAGTGTCGCCGCGTAGCATCGAGCCCCATGCTCGCTCTGGACCAGACCCTGGCCTTTCTCGCCGCTGCCGTGGTGCTCACGCTCACCCCGGGGCCCGACAACCTGATGGTGCTGAGCACCGGCCTGGCGCGCGGACGCCGCGCCGGCATGGCCTTTGGGCTGGGCTGCGGCCTCGGCTGCCTGAGCCACACGCTGCTGGCGGTGCTGGGGGTGAGCGCGCTGCTCGCCGCGTCGCCGCTGGCCTTTGGCGTCCTGCGACTGCTGGGCGGGGCGTATCTCGTCTGGATGGGCGTGCAGGCCTGGCGGCACGCGGGGCGCGTCACGCTGGGCGCTGGAAGCAGCAGCACGGCCTCGCTCGGCCAGCTCTTCGGCAAGGGCCTGCTGGCCAATGCCATCAACCCCAAGGTGGTGCTGTTCTTCCTGGCCTTCTTGCCGCAGTTTGTGCGGCCGGCGCAAGGCGCCATCTCCACTCAGCTCGGCCTGCTGGGCCTGGTCTTCACGGCGCAGGCGGCGCTGCTCTTCGGGCTGCTCGGCTACTTCTCAGGCCACGTGGGCGCGTGGCTCGCACGCCGGCCCGAGGTGGGGCCGTGGCTGGACCGGCTGGCCGGCACGCTGTTCATCGGGCTGGGGCTGCGGCTGGCGCTGCTCTGAGGCCGAAGGGCCTCAACCGTACAAACGCTCCGACGGCACACGCACCATCACCGCCTTGTCAGGGATGGTGGACAGGATGGCGAACTGCTGCAGCGAGGTGTCGCGGCGCGGGAAGTCCGACAGCGCATCGCCGTTCTTGTTGGTCACGGCTGCCGCGAAGGGCGTGTTGGCCGCCGCACCACGGCGCACCACCACGGCCGTCTCGCCGCTGGCCAGCTTGACGAAGCAGCCAGGCGGGTAGATGCCGAACTCCTTGATCAACATCGCGCCGACCGGGTGGCCTTGGCTGGACACAAAGAGGTCGCGCGCCGCCTGCTGGGCGGGCACGGGCTTGCGGTCGGCACGGCCCGCGTGCTTGGCCAGGAAGATGTCGATCCAGCGCAGCGCCTGAGAGACGTCGCTCGGCTCCTTGACGCCGCCGGGGTAGCCGGTGCCGCCCGGCACCTCGTGGTGCTGCTCGACGGCTTCCAGCCAGACCGGATCGGTCAAGCCGGCTGCGCGCAGCAGCGTGGCGCTCATCACGGGATGGGCCTTGATGGCCTCCTGCTGGGTCTCGTTCGGGCGCCCGCCACGGGCCGCGAGCTGGCCCTGCAGCTCGACGATGGACAGGTTCATGGTCAGTGCAGCGCCCACGGCACTTTCGAACTTGGCCTGCGGCCACTCCAGCCGCCGCGCAAGCAGGGCCACCAAGGAGCCCACATGCAAGGCGTGGTGAACGCTGTAGGAGGCATAGCGCTCGTGGTCGTGCCGGACGATGGAATAGATCAGCTGGTCGGCACTGCGCTCGCCCAGCGTCGCAATGACCGCCACGCACTCACCGATGCGCTGCAGAAAGTACTGGTCGCTCGGGGAGCGCAAGACGTTCGAGAGGCGGCTCTGCAACGCATTCCAGCGCGCCGCAAAAGTCATGGGCGGCGGCGCCACGGCCTCACCGCGCGCGGCCTTGGCTTCCTCGGCATCAACAAACATGCCGCGCGCCAGCAGCGCCTCCAACATGTCGTCACTGGCAATGACGTGCCCCTTGCCGAGCAGCAGATTGCCCTGCGCGTCACGCACGCCCCAAGGCAGCGGCGCGCCACTGCGCAATTGGCCTCGCATGTCGGTCAGCGGAATCAGTTTCATCGGGCGTCCTCGCAAGAGCCCCGAACTGGCGGCGGGCGCGAGTATGACGAGATCGTTCAGGAACTGACCGACCAACCATGTAACGGCGCTCAACGCAAACGCGATTGCCAGTAAATGTTCACAAATGGACCCCGGCAACCTGCCAGGTCGGTCAGCTCCGCGTCGCGCGGTGAGCTTGTGGCTCTCAGCCCCCCAACCGAATGCCGTGGAAGCACCAAAGGCAGCCCTAACATCCTGCCCTGCCGGTCAAGCTTCAGCCGAAAGAGCGCCTCAAATGCCCCACCGTTTCAGACAAGCTTCCTTTGCGGTCAGTTGTGTCATGGCTTCATGGCTCCTGGTCGGTTTGCCCGCCGCCGCGACGCCATCGCCAGCGCCCGGCCCAGTGCCGGGCGTGCTCAGCGGCGACTCCTGCTCCCCGCGCTTCAACACCCCAGGTTCCGCCACCATGGGAGGCACCAGCCTGCGCCTCGCGGCCCGCACCGCGGTCTGGAACACCGACGTAGGCACCTGCAGCGTCACCTACAGCTTCAGTCGCAGCTACACGCCGGCGGCCTCGGGCTACTACACGCTCGCCAACAACTTCTTCGGCACGCTGTACATGGGCGGGGCTGATTTCACGGGGAGCTTCGGAGTGCGTCTCGACAGCGGCCTCACGGGTGTCGTTGGGTCCAGTCTGGCGACCGGCACCACCCAAACGGTGGCCGCCCCCGCGTTGAGCGCCGTCTTCAACGCAGATTCGGTCAGCCAAGAGTTCGGCCTGCATGCGGGCTACAGCTACGAGTGGGTGAGCACGCTGACGGTTTCGGTCCGCACCGAGTTCTACGGCGCCATGGACTTTGCGGTGGACTTTGAAGGCTCCACGCACGGCAACTCCGTCTACAACGCAAGGTCCGTCCTGACCTTCGTCCGCGCGGCCGACATTCCGGCCCCGGTGCCGGAGCCAGCCACCGCTGCGCTGTTTGCGACGGGCGTGCTCGCCCTGGCTGCCCTGAAGCGCCGATTGGCGTGACCGCGAGGCGGTGCGGCTGGCCCGGATCGCTCAGAACAGGAAGTAGCGCTGCGCCAACGGCAGCTCCTTCGCCGGCTCACACGTCAACAGCACGCCATCGGCCCGGACCTCGTAGGTCTGGGCGTCGATGTCCATCTTGGGCAGATAGTGGTTGTGGACCATGTCGGCCTTCTTGACGGTCCGGCAGCCCTTCACCGCCGCGAGCGGCTTGTGCAGCCCGAGCTTCTCGGCCGAGGCCTTGCCGGACTGGCTCACAAACGTGAGTGAGCCCTGCGTCAGCGCGCCACCGAAGGCGCCGAACATGGGCCGGTAGTGGACCGGCTGCGGCGTCGGGATCGACGCATTGGCATCGCCCATCGCGGCGGCGGCGATGAAGCCGCCTTTCAGGATCAATGAGGGCTTGACGCCGAAGAAGGCGGGCTTCCAGAGCACCAGGTCAGCCCACTTGCCGACCTCGATGGACCCAACCTCATGGCTGATGCCATGGGCCAGCGCGGGGTTGATGGCGAGCTTGGCCAGGTAGCGCTTGACGCGGGCGTTGTCGTTGCCGGCGCCGTCACCGGGCAGGGCGCCACGCTGCACCTTCATCTTGTGCGCGGTTTGCCAGCAGCGCAGGGACACCTCGCCCACGCGGCCCATGGCCTGCGAGTCGGACGAGAACATGCTGATGGCACCCAGGTCATGCAGGATGTCCTCGGCCGCGATGGTCTCCTTGCGGATGCGGCTCTCGGCAAAGGCCAGGTCCTCCGCGATGGACGCGTCGAGGTGGTGGCAGACCATGAGCATGTCGAGATGCTCGTCCAGCGTGTTGACCGTGAAAGGCCGCGTCGGATTGGTGGAACTGGGCAGCACATTGGCCTCACCCACCACCTTCATGATGTCGGGCGCATGGCCGCCGCCAGCGCCTTCGGTGTGGAAGCTGTGGATGGTGCGGCCCTTGAAGGCGGCAATGGTGTCCTCGACGAAGCCGCTTTCGTTGAGCGTGTCGGTGTGGATGGCGACCTGCACGTCGCCCTCCTCGGCCACGGCAAGGCAGTTGTCCACGGCGGCGGGCGTGGTGCCCCAGTCCTCGTGGAGCTTGAGCCCGATGGCGCCGGCATCGACCTGCTGGCGCAGCGCTTCGGGCCGCGCGGCATTGCCCTTGCCGAGGAAGCCGAGGTTCATCGGGAAGGCATCCGCCGCCTTCAGCATCGTGGCGATGTGGCTGGGGCCGGGTGTGCAGGTGGTGGCCAGCGTGCCGGTGGCCGGGCCGGTGCCGCCACCGATCATGGTGGTGACGCCGCTCATCAAAGCCTCTTCGATCTGTTGCGGGCAGATGAAGTGGATGTGCGTGTCGATGGCGCCGGGCGTGACGATGGAGCCCTCGCCCGCAATGATCTCGGTGCCGGGGCCGATGACGATGTCCACGCCCGGCTGCACATCGGGGTTGCCGGCCTTGCCGATGGCGGCGATGCGGCAGCCGCGCAGCCCGATGTCGGCCTTGACGATGCCCCAGTGGTCAACGATGACGACGTTGGTGATCACGGTGTCCACGGCATCACTTGGCCCAGGGCCATTGACGCGCTGGGACTGGCCCATGCCATCGCGCACGGTCTTGCCGCCACCGAACTTGACCTCTTCCCCGTAGCCGCCAGCGGCCAGGGTGTAGTCCTTCTCGATCTCGATGACGAGGGCGGTGTCAGCGAGGCGCAGCTTGTCGCCGACGGTGGGGCCGAGCATCTCGGCATAGGCGCGTCTTGAAATCTTCATAGCTTGCCGCTCACAAGGCCACGGAAGCCGTAGACCACGCGGTCGCCGGCCAGGTCAACGAGCTCGACGGTGCGCGTCTGCCCGGGCTCGAAGCGCACGGCCGTGCCGCTGCAGATGTTCAGCCGCATGCCGCGCGCGGCGGTGCGGTCAAAGCTCAGCGCGGCATTGGTCTCGGCAAAGTGATAGTGCGAGCCGACCTGGATGGGCCGGTCGCCGGTGTTCGCCACCTGCACGGTGAGCGTGCGGCGGCCGGGGTTGAGTTCATGCTCCCCCTCGGGCGTGATGAGTTCGCCGGGGATCATTCAGGCCACCCCGTTGAGGCGAGCCAGCGCGAGGGCCGCCACGCTGGCACCCAACAAGGCGCGCAGCAGGATGGGCGATTGGCGGAGCTTCCAGCCCAAGCCCAGGCCGGCGGCGTGCAAGGCCAAGGTGCTGACCACCATGCCGGCCAGCGCAGCAGCGCCGCTCAGCTCCAGCCCGTGGGCCGCGCCGTGGCTGAAGGCCAAGATCGCAGCGGTTGCGGCACCCGCAGCCACCGGCATGGCCGTGCGCAGGGCTACCAACAAGCCCAGCACCGCCAGCGAGACGGTGATGCTGGCCTCAAGCGCCGGCATCGCCCA
>CALMQC010000289.1 GCA_937871895.1 uncultured Roseateles sp.
ACGGTTCAGTGGCAACGCTGGCGCACGACTATCTGGCCAACGCCGCCAGCTACTCGGGCCCGGCACTCTTCACGCTGACCCGCCTCAGCTATACCGGCCAGCAGGATCTGATCACCGCGAGCCGGATTGCGACTGCTGTGCCTGAACCCATGAGCGGCGCCATGCTGATGTCGGGTCTTGCGGTGCTTGGCCTGCTCGCTCGCCGCCGCATGCCGCGCTGATCGGCACTTCGGTTGCCAAGTTCAAGGGCTCCTTCGGGAGCCCTTTTGCTTGGCGTGCCCCGAAACCGGTGCCGCTGACGCCGACGCGGTTTCTACAATCGCGCGCTTCCCGCCACCCCTCTTGCGACTGCGCCATGCCCGTCAACCTGCACGCCCCCGATCCCGCCGCCCTGCTGCCCGTCCCGGGCGTTCGAATCGGCGTCACTATGGCTGGCGTGCGCAAGGCGGGCCGGCGTGATCTGACGGTGTTTGCGCTGGACGAGGGCGCCGCCGTGGCGGGCGTCTTCACCACCAATCGCTTCTGTGCCGCGCCGGTGCAGCTCTGCCAGCAGCGGCTCGCGTCAGGCCAAGCGATCAGGGCCTTGGTCATCAACACCGGCAATGCCAATGCCGGCACCGGCGCGGATGGCCTGGCGCGCGCCGAGCAGACCTGCGTCGCATTGGCTGGCCTGATGGGCCTGAAGCCCGAGCAAGTGCTGCCCTTTTCGACCGGCGTGATCATGGAGACCCTGCCGGTGGACCGCATCACCGCCGGCCTGCCGGCCGCGCTCGCCGCGCTGCGCGCAGATGCCTGGGGTGAGGCTGCCGCCGGCATCATGACGACAGACACGCTGCCCAAGGCCGCCTCGCGCCGCATCGAGATCGATGGCCACCCTGTCACGCTGACCGGCATCTCCAAAGGCGCCGGGATGATCCGCCCCAACATGGCGACCATGCTGGGCTTCATCGCGACCGACGCGCGCATCGCACCATCGCTTTTGCAGACCGTGGTGCGCAGCGCCGCTGACGCCTCGTTCAACCGCATCACCATCGACGGCGACACCTCCACCAACGACAGCTTCGTGCTCATCGCCAGCCGCCAGGCCGGGCATGCCGAGATCACCTCGCTCGATAGCCCCCAAGGCCGCGCGCTGCAAGCCGCCGTCACCTCGCTGGCCCAAGAGCTGGCCCAGGCCATCGTGCGTGACGGTGAAGGTGCGACCAAGTTCATCAGCATCACTGTCGAGGGCGGCCGCAGCGAGGCCGAATGCCAGCTCGCCGCCTACGCCATCGCCCACTCGCCGCTGGTCAAGACCGCCTTCTTTGCCAGCGACCCCAACCTTGGCCGCATCCTCGCCGCCGTGGGCTACGCCGGCATTGCCGACCTGGACCAGAGCTTGATCGACCTGCACCTCGATGACGTCCACGTCGTCACCCGAGGCGGCCGCCGCCCCGAGTACCGCGAAGAAGACGGCCAGCGCGTGATGAAGCAGAGCGAGATCAGCATCCGCGTCGGGCTCAATCGCGGGAGCGCCAGCGCCACCGTCTGGACCTGCGACCTCAGCCACGACTACGTCAGCATCAACGCCGACTATCGAAGTTAGACCACCCCTACCGGCTTCGCCGGCCCCTCAAGGGGCGCACCCAGTGGCCCGGCAAAGCCGGCTCCACGGGTGCCGCTGAGTAAACCCCTGAATGACGAACGGCGTGGGGCAGCCACGCGCCGGACAATGCGCTCACCCCCAACCCCTTGGTGATGACCGCATGAAGCACATCCTGCTCGTCGCGGCCCTGCTGAGCGCTACCAGCGTGTTTTCACAGAGCCTGGACTACCCCGCTACGCGCAAGACCGACCAGGTCGATGCGTATTTCGACACCGCCGTCGCCGACCCTTACCGCTGGCTCGAAGACGACAACAGCGCCGAGACGGCCGACTGGGTCAAGGCCCAGAACAGCGTCACCGAGCGCTACCTGGCTGCGCTGCCGCAGCGCCAGCCGGTGCGCCAGCTCTACACCGAGCTGATGAACTTTGAGCGCTACGGCCTGCCGCAGCGCTATGGCAAGCGCTACTTCTGGACGCGCAACGACGGCCTGCAGCCGCACAGCGTGCTCTACATGGCCGACAGCCTCACCGGCACGCCGCGCGTGGCCATCGATCCCAACCTGATGTCTGCAGACGGTACCGTCGCCCTCAGCGGCACCGTGCCCTCACCCGACGGCAAGCTGCTGGCCTATGGCATCGCCGGCGCCGGCTCCGACTGGCAGCGCTGGAAGGTCCGCGACCTCGCCACCGGGCAGGACCTCGCCGACGACCTTCAGTGGGTCAAGTTCACCTCGGCCGTCTGGACCAAGGACGGCAAAGGCTTCTTCTACGGACGTTATGAAGCCCCGGCGCCCGGCGCCAAGCTCACTGGCGTCAATGTCTTCCAGAAGCTCTACTACCACCGCGTCGGCACGCCGCAGAGCGAAGACCAGCTCGTCGCCGAGAACCGCGAGATCAAGGAATGGGGCTTCCGGCCCAGCGTGTCGAGCGACGGCCGCTGGCTCATCATCAACGTCTGGCGCAGCACCGCCAGCAAGAACGGCCTGATGGTCCTGCCCCTGGCTGAGCGCCGCTTCCAGGGCGGCACGCCGCGCGTCATCACGGTCGACTTCGACGCGCTCTACAGCCCCATCGACGTGGTCGACGGCCGGCTGCTTGTGCGCACCGACAAGGACGCGCCGCGTGGCCGGCTCGTGAGCATGGACCTCAAGGGCCCCGCCACCTGGACCACCCTGGTGCCCGAAGGACCCGACGCCATGACCGGCGCCAGCGCCGTCGGTGGCCGACTGCTGCTGAGCTACCTCCACCACGCCTCCACCCTCGTGCGCCTGCACGACGCCAAGGGCAAGCGGCTGCACGACATCCCGCTGCCTGGCATCGGCACCGCCAGCGGCTTTGGCGGCGAGTGGCAGGACCGCGAGACCTTCTTCAGCTACACCAGCATCACCACGCCGACCGAGATCCACCGGCTTGATCTCAGCACCGGCAAGACCATGCTCTTCAAGCGCCCCAAGACCGCCTTCAACCCCGACGAGTTCGAGACCCGCCGCGAGTTCATCACCAGCAAGGACGGCACCCGCGTGCCCGTCTTCATCGCCGCACGCAAGGGCTTGGCACGCGATGGGCGCCAGCCCACGCTGCTGTACGGCTATGGCGGCTTCAACGTCAGCCAGACGCCGGTCTACAGCGTCACCGCCGCCACCTGGCTGCGCATGGGCGGCGTCTACGTGCTCGCGGCCCTGCGCGGCGGTGGCGAGTACGGCGCCGAGTGGCACGAAGCCGGCACGCTCTTGCGCAAGCAGAACGTGTTCGACGACTTCATCGGCGCGGCCGAATGGCTGATCGCCAACAAGTTCACCTCGCCCGCGCGCCTGTCCATCTACGGTGGCAGCAATGGCGGCCTGCTCGTCGGTGCCGTCACCAACCAGCGGCCCGATCTCTTCGCCGCCGCCGTGCCGGCCGTCGGCGTGATGGACATGCTGCGCTACCACCGCTTCACCATCGGCTGGGCCTGGGCGTCCGACTACGGCACCAGCGACGACGAGGCCCAGTTCCGCGCGCTGCAGGCCTACTCGCCGCTGCACAACATCCGCTCGGGCGTGAACTACCCGGCCGTGCTCATCACCACGGCCGACCACGACGACCGCGTGGTGCCGGCCCACAGCTTCAAGTACGCCGCCGCGCTGCAGGCGGCCGCCACCGGGCCTGCGCCCAAGCTCATTCGCATCGAGACCCAGGCGGGCCACGGCGCCGGCAAGCCCACGGCCAAGATCATCGAAGAGCGGGGCGATGTGCTGGCCTTCATCGCCAACGCGCTGAAGCTCGACCTTCGATGATGCAGATCCGCGCGCTCGGGCTCGATGACCTGCTGTCGCTGTTGGCGCTTTATGGCCAGTTGCACCCGCAGGACAGCGTCCGCCCGAGCGGCGCCGTGGCGCGTGCGGTCTTTGCCCACCCGGGGCTCACGCACTACGGCGGCTTTGTGGACGGGCAATTGGTGGCCAGCTGCAACCTGGCCGTGATCCCCAACCTCACGCGCGGCGGCCGTGCCTACGGCGTGATCGAGAACGTCATCACCGACGCCGCGCATCGCGGCCAGGGTCGGGGCCGCGCGCTGATCGCCCATGCGCTGCAGCAGGCCTGGGCGCTGGACTGCTACAAGGTCGTGCTCACCACCAGCCGCAAGGACCCTGCCGTGCTGGCCTTCTACGAGCGCTGCGGCTTTGACCGCCACGACAAGACGGCCTTTGTGGCGAGGCCGCCTGCAAGGTCTTAGAAGTCAATCGCCTTGGTGCGCAGGCCGCGTGCCACCAGCACCGCATTGATCAGCTGGGCCTGCTCGCGGCTGTTGAACGGCCACACCGTGGCGCGCCAGCCCTGCGGGGTCTCGATCACCATGGCCTGCAGCGAGTTCGGGTCGCTGTGCAGGCCAGCCAGGGCATTGCGCATGGACTTGAGCGAGGCCTCGGCCTCGGCCTTGCTGCCGGCGGGCCCGACCAAGGCCACGACCGAGCGAGGCGCTGGCACGGCGCTATCGGGCTTGTTGCCGGCCTTGTTGCCGGACGGGGCCGCTGCGGTGTCTGTGCTGCCGTCGGCCTTGCTGCCGCTGCTGCGCAGTGCCGGGCTGGTCTTGCCCGAGGTCGTTGCCCGTTCGGCCAGAGGCTCTTGTGGACGTGATTCGGGCCGCTTGTCTGGGGTCACCGGAGTCGCGGCCGCAGCGCTGGCGGCAGGCTCGCTGCGTTGCAGCGGTGGGCGCGGCTTGCCGTCGCGCCGGCCCAGCTCGGGGATGAGGTGCGGCCGG
>CALMQC010000290.1 GCA_937871895.1 uncultured Roseateles sp.
GGCGCGGCCGGCGTGCCACGCGCTGGCTGTACTTTGGCGCGGCCTTGCTGCTGCTGGCCTATGTCGGCACGCGCTTTGTGTTGGAGGTCGTGTTGCAGCGGGGCGGGGGGGTGGCCGGATGAAATACCTGTTGTTGCTGATCTTGCTCGCGGTGGTGTTCTACATGTTGGGGCGCAAGCGCCAACCGCCGCCCGCGCAGCCCCCGGCGTCGTCCGCGCCGCCGACAGTTGGTCGTGGTCAGCCGATGGTGGCCTGTGCGCACTGTGGCTTGCACTTGCCGGAACAGGAATCCCTGCCCGGTCGGGGCGGGGCCTTTTGCAGCGCTGAGCACCGGGCCGCCTACGAGGCCGCCAACGCTCGCCCGTGACGGTGGACAGCAGTCCCTCGGCCTGGTTCATTGAGGCGGCGGCCGCCGAGCCGGATGGCGACGAGGCCGGCAGCGCATTCGACCGCCTGCACCGTGCCTTCATCGCCGCGCGCGCGGCCCTGGGCCTGGCCCTGGTGGCAGCGCAGCTGATCGCGCATGCACTGACGGCCACCCTCGCCACCCGCACGCTAGGCCTCAGCGCCGTGTATGCCGCCGAGGCCCTGCTGCTGTGGGCCTTGCCGCCGCTGCGTCGCGGGGTGACGGCGCGCAGCCTCGCGCGTGTCAGCCACTTGCATTGGTGGAGCCTGATCGGCATCGACTTGTTGCTCTTCGGGGCGCTGCACAGCCTGGACGCGAGCAGTGTCAACTACGGTGCGCTCTTCGTCATGCCCGTGCTCACGGCTGGCGTGCTGTGCCCACGCTTGCTGGCCCTGGCCACGGCGGCCATGGCGACGCTGGCCCTGCTGGTGCCCGAGCTGTGGAGCCTGTTGACCAATGACGTGGGCAGCTTGCGTTTCACCCAGGTGGGGCTGGTGGGTGGCGGGCTCTTTGCGGTGGCCCTGCTGACCAGCGAGCTGGCCGGGCGTCTGGCACGCGAAGAGCGCGCGGCGCGCGGCAGCTTGGCCATGGCACGCCAGCAGGAGCAGCTGAGCCGCCTCGTGATCGACGAGATGCAGGCCGGCGTGCTGGTGGTGGACCGGCGGGGCCGGGTGCGCGCGGCCAACCCGGCGGCTGGGAAGTTGCTGGGCGAGGCGCAGCCGCTGTCGCTGCGCGGCCGTGCGGCGTGGCAGCCCTTGGTGGCGGCGGTCGAACGCGCCTTTGCCGAAGGCGCCTGGCCGGAGAACGGCGGTGACGTGGTGTTGCTCTTGCCCGGCGGCGTGTCGCGCAGCCTGCGCCTGCGGCTGCGCTTCACGCGGCGGCGAGAGCAGCAGGGGGGCGAGGAGCTGTGCGTGCTGCTGCTGGAAGACAACCGCGAGCTGCTGGCGCGCAGCCGCCAGGAGAAGCTGGCCGCCATGGGCCGCGTCTCGGCAGGCATCGCGCACGAGATCCGCAACCCGCTGGCCGCCATCGCGCAGGCCAATGCCTTGCTTTCCGAAGACCTTGTGGGCTCGCGCAACGAGCAGCTGACCCAGATGATTGGCTCCAATGTGCAGCGCCTCAAGCGCCTGGTGGACGATGTGATGGAGGTGGCGCCTGGCGTCGGCCCCACCAGCCAGCCGCTGGATGCTGCGCAGCTGCTGCGCGATGTCGTCGAGGACTGGGTGCGCATCAATGGGCTCGCAGGCTCGGGCCGCTTTGTGCTGCAGCCCTTGCCGGCCGATGCAATGGTGCTGTTCGAGCCCGAGCATTTGCGGCGCGTGCTGGTCAATTTGCTGGACAACGCGCTGCGCCATGCCTCGCAAGCCGAGGGCGCCATCCAGCTCTCGCTGGACGCGGCGGCCGACGACCCGGGGGCGCTGGAGCTGGTGGTCTACAGCGCCGCGCCGGCCATCGCGCCCGAAATTGAGCGGCATTTGTTTGAGCCTTTCTTCTCCACGCGCAGCCGCGGCTCCGGCCTGGGGCTCTACATTTGCCGTGAGCTGTGCGAGCGCCACAACGGCCGCATCGAATACCGCCGCCGCCGCACCGAGCCCGAGGGCAATGAGTTCTGCGTCCTGATGCGCCGATTCCACCAAGCATGAGTTCCAAACCCCGCCTCCTGGTCGTTGACGACGAGCCCGATCTGCGCACGCTCTACGAGCTCTCGCTGCTGCGCGAAGGCTACGAGGTGGACAGCGCGGCCGGCGTGGCCGAGGGCCTCGCGCTGCTGGCGGCCGGCAGCTACAACGCCGTCATCACCGACATGAAGCTGCCCGACGGCAGCGGCCTGGATGTGCTGCGCTGGTTGGAACAGCGCGGCCGGGGCGAGAAGACCCTGGTCATCACCGCCTTTGGTTCGGCCGAGAACGCCGTCGAGGCCCTCAAGGCGGGCGCGTATGACTACCTGACCAAGCCGGTGGATCTGCGCCAGTTCCGCCTGGTGGTGGCCTCGGCCCTGGGCCGCAGCGCACCCGACCGCGAGGAGCGCCGCGCCCCGCCGCGCAGCCCGCAAGGCGCCATGGCCCGGCTGGCCGGCCAGTCGGCCGCGCTGCATGAAGTGCGCTCGCTCATCGCCAAGGTGGCGCGCAGCATGGCCCCGGTGCTGGTGAACGGTGAGTCCGGCACCGGCAAGGAGCTGGTGGCGCGCGCCATCCACGAGTGCGGTGCCCGAGGCAGCCAGCGCTTTGTGGCCGTGAACTGCGGCGCCATCCCTGAGAACCTGCTGGAGGCCGAGTTCTTTGGCTATCGCAAGGGCGCCTTCACCGGCGCGCAGGAGGACCGCGAGGGCTTCTTCCAGGCGGCCGATGGCGGCACCTTGTTCCTCGACGAAATCGGTGACCTGCCGCTGGCCATGCAGAGCAAGCTGCTGCGCGCGATCCAGGAGCGCTCGGTGCGCCCCGTGGGGGCGGTCGTCGAATCGGCCGTGAACGTGCGCGTCGTGAGCGCCACTCACAAGGACCTGGCGGCCGAGGTGGCGGCTGGGCGCTTCCGGCAGGACTTGTTCTACCGGCTCAACGTGATCCAGATCCGCGTGCCGCCGCTGCGCGAGCGCCTGGAGGACCTGCCCGAGATCAGCGACCGCGTGCTCGAGCGCATCGCGCACGATGCCGGCGTCTCGCCGGCCCCGCGCCTCACTACGGCGGCGCTGGAGACGCTCTCGCGCTACGCCTTCCCAGGCAATGTGCGTGAGCTGGAGAACCTGTTGCACCGCGCGCTGGCGCTGGTGGGCGGCGAGTGGATCGACGCCGACGAACTTGGCCTGCCGGACACCCTGCTCGACGACACGCGCAGCGACACGCAGTTCGCGGCCATCGATGGTGAGGTGCATGCCAAGGGCAGCGCCGGTGAGGTCAGCGTGCCCGATGCGCTGCCCGGAGACCTGGCTGCCTACCTTGATGAAGTCGAGCGCGCCATCCTGCTGCGCGCGCTTGAAAAGCATCGTTACAACCGCACGGCCGCCGCCGCGAGCCTGGGACTGTCCCTAAGACAGATCCGCTACCGCATGGCGCGGCTCGGCATCACGGCCGGCGACTAGCCCGGAACGCTGCCGCATCGGCCCCAGGATTGGCGCGGCCCAGCGGGCCAAAAGCGCGTCCAAGCCAGCATTGGCGCGGGCTCGTGGGGCGCGAGGTCCATGCCATCGAAGTTGTCGGCCCGGCACCGCTATTGGCGCGCCTTTTTGCGGCCCCTGGCTAGTCCTCCGGACTCCCGTCGTCAAGCGGATAGATACGCTATGGGTAGTGGTTGAGCGAGGCATAGGCCACAGATATAGTGTCCTGCATGCTATTCTGCTGAACCGGTTGACACCCAATGCCCACTCCCTGGTTCGTCGAGCAAACGCCCCTGCGGCGCACCGTGTCACGAACCGCTCTCGCGAGTGTCTGGGCCCGCCCCTCAGCCGGACTTTCTGACCCCAACGCCACGAGTGCCTGAGCACCCGCAGGCGAGAGCTTTGCCGTATCGCTTTTCGACCCCACAGAGAGGACGTTCCATGCTTCAAGATGCCGTTGCGACCAGCGCCGCCGCTTCCTCCGCCCCCTTCTCGCCGGACCTGACCGGCGCCGCGCCTCGCACGACGTCCCCGAGCGAGGTCGTCTTGCCGACCGTTTACCAGTCCTACCAGATCATTCGCCGCAATGGCGCCGTCGTCGCCTTCGAGCCGAGCAAGATCGCCGTCGCCTTGATGAAGGCCTTCCTGGCCGTGCATGGCACCGGCGGTGCGGCTTCCAGCAGCGTGCGCGAGACCGTGGAGCAACTGACGCAGAACGTCGTCCGCGCCTTGCTGCGCTCGCGCCCCAGCGGTGGCACCTTCCACATCGAAGACGTGCAGGACCATGTCGAGCTCGGCCTGATGCGCAGCGGCCACCACGAAGTGGCGCGCGCCTATGTGCTGTACCGCGAGCGCCGCGCTCAAGAGCGTGCTCGCGCTGGCGAAGCGGCCAAGCCGGCCGAGCCACAGTTCATGGTGCTGGATGGTGGCGAGCGCCGTGCGTTGGACCTTGGCAGCCTGCGCAGCCTGATCGCCTCGGCCTGCGAGAACCTCGGCGCCGACGTCAAGCCCGAGCCCGTCTTGGCCGAGACCCAGCGCAATCTGTACGACGGCGTGCCGATGGAGGAGGTCTACAAGGCCGCCATCCTGGCTGCACGCACGCTGATCGAAAAGGACCCTGGCTACAGCCGTGCC
This sequence comes from uncultured Roseateles sp., assembly GCA_937871895.1. Taxonomy (GTDB): domain Bacteria; phylum Pseudomonadota; class Gammaproteobacteria; order Burkholderiales; family Burkholderiaceae_C; genus Pelomonas. The sequence continues at coordinate 4,632 of CALMQC010000290.1, forward strand.
ACCGCACGCCTGTTGCTGCACACCATCCGCCGCGAGATCCTGGGCCGTGAGGTCCTGCAGGCCGAGATGGCGCAGGCCTATGCCGACTACTTCCCCGGCTTCATCAAGCGCGGCGTGCAGGCCGAGTTGCTGGACGAGAAGCTGCAGCAGTTCGACCTGGCCAAGCTCGGTGCCGCCCTCAAGGCCGAACGCGACCTGCAGTTCGACTACCTCGGCCTGCAGACCCTGTACGACCGCTACTTCCTGCACGTCGATGACGTGCGCATTGAGTTGCCCCAGGCTTTCTTCATGCGCGTTGCGATGGGCCTGGCACTCAACGAGATCGACCGCGAAGCCCGCGCCATCGAGTTCTACAACGTGCTCTCCACCTTCGACTTCATGTCGAGCACGCCGACCTTGTTCAACTCCGGCACCCGCCGCTCGCAGCTCTCCAGCTGCTACCTCACCACGGTGGAAGACGACCTCGACGGCATCTACGAGGCGCTGAAGGAGAACGCGCTGCTGTCCAAGTTTGCCGGTGGTCTTGGCAACGACTGGACCAATGTCCGTGCGCTGGGCTCCTATATCAAGGGCACCAATGGCAAGAGCCAGGGCGTCGTGCCCTTCCTCAAGGTGGTGAACGACACCGCCGTGGCCGTGAACCAGGGCGGCAAGCGCAAGGGCGCGGTTTGCGCCTACCTGGAAAGCTGGCACCTCGACATCGAAGAGTTCCTGGAGCTGCGCAAGAACACCGGCGACGACCGCCGCCGCACGCACGACATGAACACCGCGAACTGGATTCCCGACCTGTTCATGAAGCGTGTCATCGAAGGCGGCGACTGGACCTTGTTCTCGCCCAGCACCTGCCCGGACCTGCACGACAAGTTCGGCAAGGACTTTGAGACGGCCTATGTCGGCTATGAGCAGAAGGCTGACCGCGGTGAACTCAAGCTCTTCAAGCGCCTGCCCGCCAAGGATCTGTGGCGCAGGATGCTTTCGATGCTGTTCGAGACCGGCCATCCCTGGATCACTTTCAAGGATGCCTGCAACGTCCGCTCGCCGCAACAACATGTCGGCGTCGTGCACTCGTCCAACCTGTGCACCGAGATCACGCTCAACACCAACGAGAGCGAAATCGCCGTCTGCAACCTGGGCTCCGTCAATCTGGCGCAGCACCTGAAGGACGGTCAGATCGACCAGGCCAAGCTGAAGAAGACCGTGTCGACCGCGATGCGCATGCTCGACAACGTCATCGACATCAACTACTACGCCGTCAAGAAGGCCCGCGACTCCAACTTGCGCCACCGCCCGGTGGGTCTCGGCATCATGGGCTTCCAGGACGCGCTCTACCAACTGCGCACGCCCTATGCCTCGGACGCGGCGGTCGAGTTTGCCGACCGTTCGATGGAAGCTGTCTGCTACCACGCCTACTGGGCCTCGACCGAGCTCGCCGCCGAGCGCGGCCGCTACTCCAGCTACAAGGGCTCGCTGTGGGATCGCGGCATCCTTCCCATCGACTCCATCGACCTGCTGGCTGAGCAGCGTGGCGGCTACGTGGATGTGGATCGTTCGGTCACGATGGATTGGGACGCCTTGCGCGGCCGCATCGCCCAGCACGGCATGCGCAACAGCAACTGCATCGCCATCGCCCCGACGGCCACCATCTCCAACATCATCGGCGTGGACGCCTCGATCGAGCCGTGCTTTGGCAACCTCTCGGTCAAGTCCAACCTGTCGGGTGAGTTCACCGTCATCAATGAGTCGCTGGTGCGTGACTTGAAGAAGCTCGGCCTCTGGGACGACGTGATGGTGATGGACCTCAAGCACTTCGATGGCTCGCTGCGCCGCATCGACCGCGTGCCTGAAGACGTCAAGGCGCTCTACGCGACGGCCTTTGAAGTCGAGCCCGTGTGGCTGGTCGAAGCCGCCTCGCGTCGCCAGAAGTGGATCGACCAGGCGCAGAGCCTGAACATCTACATGGCCGGTGCTTCGGGCAAGAAGCTCGACGAGACCTACAAGCTCGCCTGGCAGCGCGGCCTCAAGACCACCTACTACCTCCGCACCATCAGCGCCACGCAGGCCGAGAAGAGCACGGTCACGCGCACCGGCCAGCTCAATGCAGTCGCCTCCGCGCCCACGATGGCGGCCGCCGCAACGCCCGCGCCGATGGCCGCTGCCGAGCCCGATGTGCCCGCGACCGACATCAAGTTCTGCTCGATCGACAACCCTGACTGCGAAGCCTGCCAGTGATCGTGCAACGCAGCATGCAGTTGTCTATACAACTTCGTGCTGCGTTTTCGATGCCCTCGTGCAACAGGACGTGCTCTCGCGGCTTGCCAAGGCTTGTTGAGCTGTTGAGCCCCTACCGATAATTCACCGCCACAGGAAGACCCCACCATGCTGGTCTGGGACGAAGACACCGCCTCCACCGACACCTCTGCCGCCATCAAGGCCGCACCCCAAAACGCGACGGGCGTGATGCCCGTGA
>CALMQC010000291.1 GCA_937871895.1 uncultured Roseateles sp.
CTGCACGGGTCGGGATTCAGCGGGTCACAGCGGTCTGTGCGCGTCGCGATCCGGCGCACGGCGCTGCGGGGCCAGCAGCAGCACGCTGACAGGCAGCCACAGCACGGCCTCCAGCACAGGCGCCATCAGGCCCCACCAGCCCGGCCACATGCCTCCCACCATCAGCCGCACAGCGGCGGCGACGACATGCGAGAGCACGAAGAGCGGGAAGACCTGCAGCGCCTGCTCGAACAAGTTGAACCAGGGCAGGCGCCGGTGCAGGCTGATGGCGCCAAAGCTGAGCAGGCTGTAGGCCAGCGCGTGCTGCCCGAGCAGGGCGCCGTCGTGCACGTCCATCACCAGGCCAAACAGGAAGGCCCACAGCACGCCCACACGGCGCGGCTGGTGCACGCCCCAGAAGACCAGCACCACGGCCAGCACATCGGGCATGGCCGCCAGCCGACCCAGCGGCACCATGTCCACCAGCAGCGCGAGCACCAGGGTGACCGCGATGAAGAAGGGATTGGCCGGCAGCAGCAGCTGGTCGGCGGGGCGCGGCATGATCATGGCGCGCGCTCCAGAGGCCGCGCGCCGGGCCGCCCCAAGCAAGGCCTCGCCCCCTCGGGGGGCCGCCGCAGCGCGGCTGGGGGCAGACAGCTCAGCATGATCATGGCGTCACCCCCGAGGCTTTGGGTGCGGCTTTCTCAGCCTTCTTGGCAGACTGTCTGGCGGCCTTGGCGGCTGCGGCGGACGCTGCCTCGTCTGCTGCAGCGGCGTCGGCTTCCTTGCGCGCAGCCCGCGCGCGATCCAGCGGCTGCAGCACCAGCACATGACGCGCCGCGTCGGCATTGGCCAGCGGTGCCAGTTGGACCTGGGCAAAGCTGCTGTCGCTGCGGCGCTCCACGGCCGCCACCACGGCCACCGGCAGGCCCGGCGGGTAGATGCCATCCAGGCCCGAGGTGGTCATCACGTCGCCCACCTTGATGTCGGCATTGGCGGCCAGGAAGCGCAGCTCCATGCCGCTGCCGTCGGCCCGGCCCTGGGCGGCGTTGCGCATCTGGGTGCGCTGGTTGAGCAGGGGGATGGCGGCCTCGCGGTCACTCAGCAGCGTGACCTCGCTGGACAACGGGTAGACGCGCGTCACCTGGCCCAGCACGCCGGCCTCGTTGATGACGGGCGCGCCGGCCACCACGCCCTGCGTGGCGCCTCGGTCGATCACGACGCGACGCGAGAAGGGGTCGGGCGCCTCGAACAGCACTTCGGCCGTCTGGCTGGGCACGCTGGTGGCGGGCCGCAGCTCCAGCAGCCGGCGCAGGCGCTCGTTCTCGGCCTGCAACTGCTGCACGCGGCTCAGGCGCTCGGCCTGCTGAGCGAGCTGGCGCAGGGCTTTGTCTTCCGCCGCCATCGCCGCCTCGGCGCCCCGGAAACGCCCGGCCAGGCTCTCCCAGGCGTCCACCGGCGTCAGCATCAGGCGCTGCAGCGGGTGCAGCACGATGGCGAAGGCCGAGCGCACCGGCGACATCAGCTGGAAGCGCGCATCGCCCACCATCAGCAGCAGCGCCAGCGCCGAGCACAGCGCGAGCTTGGTCAGCGCCGACGGCCCCTGGCGGAAGAACGGCGGTGGAGTGCGGTCTAGGGTGCCGAGGGGCATCGCACTCGGTGCTTGGGCTTATTCCGAAGTGAAGATCGAACCCAGGCGCTCCATGCGCTCCAGGGCCATGCCGCAGCCGCGCACCACGCAGCTCAGCGGGTCTTCGGCCACCAGCACGGGCAGGCCGGTTTCCTCGGACAGCAGGCGGTCCAGGTCCCGCAAGAGCGCGCCGCCGCCGGTCAGCATCATGCCGCGCTCGGCGATGTCGGCACCCAGCTCGGGCGGGGTCTGCTCCAGCGCGTTCTTGACGGCGGAGACGATCTGGTTGAGCGGGTCGGTCAGGGCTTCGAGGATCTCGTTGGACGAGATGGTGAAGCTGCGCGGCACGCCCTCGGAGAGGTTGCGGCCCTTGACCTCCATCTCCTTGACCTCGGAGCCGGGGAAGGCGCTGCCGATGCCCTTCTTGATGGCCTCGGCCGTGGGCTCGCCGATCAGCATGCCGTAGTTGCGGCGGATGTAGTTGATGATGGCTTCGTCGAACTTGTCACCGCCGACGCGGACCGAGCCCTTGTAGACCATGCCGCCGAGCGAGATGACGCCGACTTCCGTCGTGCCACCGCCGATATCGACGACCATGGAACCCGAGGCCTCGGAGACCGGCAGACCCGCGCCGATGGCCGCAGCCATGGGCTCTTCGATCAGGTAGACCTCGCTGGCGCCGGCGCCGAGGGCCGACTCGCGGATCGCGCGGCGCTCAACCTGGGTGGAGCCGCAGGGCACGCAGATGATGATCCGGGGCGACGGCTTGAAGGTCTTGCTGTCGTGGACCATCTTGATGAACTGCTTGAGCATCTGCTCAGTCACCGTGAAGTCCGCGATCACGCCGTCCTTCATGGGGCGGATGGCTTCGATGTTGCCGGGCACCTTGCCCAGCATGGCCTTGGCCTCGCGGCCGACGGCCTGGATGGTCTTCTTGCCGTTGGGGCCGCCTTCGTGGCGGATGGAAACGACCGAGGGCTCGTCGAGGACGATGCCCTTGCCACGCACGTAAATCAGGGTGTTGGCGGTGCCAAGGTCAATGGCGAGGTCGGTGGAAAAGTAGCGGCGCAGGGAGGCGAACATGGCGGGCGGGGCGGCGGGCCTGGGGCGGACAGGCAGCGGGCGGCTGAACGGGTCGGGCGGGGCCTCGTCGCAGGACGCGGCCGGGTATGGGGCTCCATAAGCAACGAGGCCGCCAGATCACTGCCTTGGCAGGCAGTCAACCGGGCAGCCCCGCAGGTGCTCTGGGTAGGCGGCGATAATACCCGAACACCCCCAAAAAACTCGCTGCGGACACGCTGTAAAGCCGCTCCGGCACTGGGTTTGCGCCATCCCGCAGCCTCCCCAAAAACCCCATGAGCCTGACCCCTGACGACGTCAGCCGCATCGCCCATCTGGCGCGGCTGGAACTGCAGCCCGCAGAGAGCGACGCCCTGCTGGGCCAACTCAACGGCTTCTTCCGCATCGTGGAGCAGATGAGCGCCGTGGACACCGCCGGCGTGGAACCTCTGTACACACCGCTTTCGGCCGTGCAACAAGTGCAACTGCGGCTGCGCGACGACGCCGTCACCGAGAGCAACCAGCGCGAGCTGAACCAGCAGAGCGCCCCGGCCGTCGAGGACGGCCTCTTCCTCGTTCCCAAGGTCATCGAATGAAGTCCGCGATCCATGAACTCGGCGTCGCCGAGCTGAGCCGCGCTTTGCAGGCCCGCGAGGTCTCCAGCCGCGAGGCGACCGAGGCCCTGCTGGCCCGCGCCGAAGCGAATTCCGCCCTGGGCGCCTTCCTGCATCTGGACCGCGAGCAAGCCCTGGCCCGCGCGACCCAAGCCGATGCCGCCATCGCCGCCGGCACCGCCGGCCCGCTCACCGGCGTGCCCCTGGCGCACAAGGACATCTACGTCACGGCCGACATGCCCACCACGGCGGGCTCCAAGATGCTCAAGGGCTACCGCAGCCCCTTCGACGCCACCGTCGTCGCCCGGCTGAACGCAGCGGGCACGGTCTCCCTGGGCAAGCTCAATTGCGACGAGTTCGCCATGGGCTCGGCCAATGAGAACTCGGCCTATGGCCCGGTGTCCAACCCCTGGGACGTGTCGCGCGTGCCGGGAGGCTCGTCGGGCGGCTCGGCCGTCGCGGTGGCGGCGCGCCTGGTGCCGGCCAGCACGGGCACCGACACCGGCGGCTCGATCCGCCAGCCGGCCAGCTTCTGCGGCATCACCGGCATCAAGCCGACCTACGGCGTTTGCAGCCGCTACGGGATGATCGCCTTCGCCTCCAGCCTGGACCAAGCCGGCCCCATGGCCCGCTCGGCCGAGGACTGCGCGCTGCTGTTGTCCAGCATGAGCGGCTTCGATGAGCGCGATGCGACCAGCATCAACCAGCCGCCGCAGGACTTCCACGCCCAGATGCTGAAAGCCCGCGACGGCGCCACCGCCGCGCAGCCGCTGAAGGGCTTGCGCATCGGCCTGCCGAAGGAGTTCTTCCCCGCCGGCCTGACCGCCGACGTGAACGCCGCCGTACGCGCGGGCCTCAGCGAATTGGAGAAGCTCGGCGCCACGCTCGTGGATGTCAGCCTACCGCGCACCGAACTCGCCATCCCGGTCTACTACATCATTGCCCCGGCCGAAGCGAGCTCCAACCTCTCGCGCTTCGACGGCGTCAAGTTCGGCCACCGCGCCGCGCAGTACACCGACCTGCTCGACATGTACAAGAAGACGCGCGCCGAGGGCTTCGGCGCCGAGGTCAAGCGCCGCATCATGATCGGCACCTACGTGCTCTCGCACGGCTACTACGACGCCTACTACCTGCAGGC
>CALMQC010000292.1 GCA_937871895.1 uncultured Roseateles sp.
CGGCGATCTTGCCGGCCACCATCACGTCGGTGGCGCGCTTGATGCCGTCCACCAGGCTCTCGCGGCAGCCGTAGAGGTTGTCGAACTTGCTCTTGGTGACGCTGTCGTTGACGTTGATGGCGCGGAACAGCAGCGTGCCCTTGGTGGCCATTTCCTTCAAGCGGTGGACGCCGGTGGTGGTCTCCTCGGTCACGCCGATGATCTGGCTCGACATGCGGGTGTACCAGGTCGGGTCGGCGGCGACCTTGGCCTTGATGGCGGCAAATAGGACGCGCTCTTCCTCGCTGCCGGGGTTGGCGAGCACGCCGAGGTCCTTCTCGGCCTTCTGGCCCAGGTGCATCAGGAGCGTGGCGTCGCCGCCGTCGTCGAGGATCATGTTCGGACCTTGAGTGCCGAACTCAAAGATGCGGTGCGTGTAGTCCCAGTAGTCCTCCAGCGTCTCGCCCTTGTAGGCGAAGACCGGGGTGCCCTTGGCGGCCAGCGCGGCGGCCGCGTGGTCTTGGGTCGAGAAGATGTTGCAGGACGCCCAGCGCACCTCGGCGCCGAGCGCCTGCAGGGTCTCGACCAGCACGGCGGTCTGGATGGTCATGTGCAGCGAGCCGGTGATGCGCGCGCCCTTGAGGGGCTGGCTGGCGGCGTACTCGCGGCGGATGGCCATCAGCGCGGGCATCTCGTGCTCGGCGATGGCGATTTCCTTGCGGCCCCAGTCAGCAAGGCTGAGGTCTTTGACGATGTAGGGGGTGGCGGACATGCGGGCTCCTTCAAGCGACTGAAGCCGCTGGGCGCGCATGCAGAAGGATCAAGTCGATCACCCCGGCACGGTGTGGCCAGCGGGTGAGCGCGGTTGCAAAGTGGAGACTGTTCCGAGCCTGGCCTCTAGGACAGAGGTTGCAACGCTCCTCGGAAAGAGGCGCCATTCTAGGCGGCTCGCCGTGCACCCTGCCGGGCGAAATGCACGGCAGGGTCGGGCTTGTTCCGCGTCAGCCGGCGGACGTGGCCGCCAGCACGTCCTCGCCGCGGGGCGAGACCAGGGCCGGCCGGCCGACGATCAGTGGGTCCACGGGCCCGATGCGCTCCAGGTTGCGGTTGGCATAGGGCAGGCGGTGCAGCACATATCGCATGGCATTGAGGCGCGCGCGCTTCTTGCAGTCGCTCTTGATGACGGTCCAGGGCGCGTCACTGGTGTCGCAGTGCAGGAACATGGCCTCCTTGGCGCGGGTGTAGTCGTCCCATTTGTCGAGGCTGGCCATGTCGATGGGGCTGAGCTTCCACTGCTTGAGCGGGTGCACCTTGCGCTCCTTGAAGCGGCGGCGCTGCTCTTCGCGGCTGACCGAGAACCAGAACTTGAAGAGGTGGATGCCCGAGCGCACCAGCTGGCGCTCGAACTCAGGCGCCTGGCGCAGGAACTCCTGGTACTCGTGCTCAGAGCAAAAGCCCATCACGCGCTCGACGCCGGCGCGGTTGTACCAACTGCGGTCGAACAGCACGATCTCGCCCGCCGTGGGCAGGTGGTTCACGTAGCGCTGGAAGTACCACTGGCCGCGCTCGACCTCGCTGGGCTTCTCCAGCGCCACCACGCGCGCGCCGCGAGGGTTGAGGTGCTCCATGAAGCGCTTGATGGTGCCGCCCTTGCCGGCCGCGTCGCGCCCCTCGAAGAGGATGACGACGCGCGCCCCGGTCTCCTTGACCCAGGCCTGCAGCTTGAGCAGCTCGACCTGCAGGCGGTACTTCTGCTTCTCGTAGCTGCGGCGCGAAAGCAGGTTCTGGTAGGGGTAGGCGCCGCTGCGCCAGCCAGGCCTGAGGGCGGTGTCGGCCTCGTCGTCAGGGCTGGGCTTGGCGGGGTCTTCGTGCTGTTGCAGCGCCCGGCGCAGCGCGCGGCGTTCGTCCTCGGAGGTGCCTTCCAGCAGCACCTTCAGCTCCTCGGCCAGCGCGGCGGCTGGGCGTTCCGCACGGGCGTTGCGGCGCAGCAGGGTGGCCAAGGTCTCGGCCTGCACGGCTTGCTTGCGCGTGACGGCGCGGCTGACCTGGTGCTGCTCGATGCCGGCGCCGTTCAAGCGCGGGGCGGTGTCGCCGCTGCTGACGGGGCGGCTTGCGTTGCGAGGGCGGCGCGGGGTGGCGGAGGTGCGTGCGGGCGTGGCCATGGCGTGGATGTCTGGAGGGTGAAAACCCTTGATCCTGCGCCCGGCCTCGGCCCGCCGGCTTTGACAGACGTCAAACCGCCAAGCCAAGAAAGCGCTCGATGGCGGCGAGCTCGTCGGCCAGGGCGGCTGCGAACGCCGGGTCGCGCGGGCGCTTCTCCACGAAGCCCAGCTCCGCTTTCAGCCCGCCGTCCACGACCTTGAGGTTGCCCCAGCCGATGACCTGATCGCGCCACAGCAGCGGCAAGGCGTAGTGGCCGCGCACGCGCTTGGCCGCCGGTGTGTAGGCCTCGAAGCGGTAGGCCCAGCCCCAGAGCAGCTCAAAGCGCCGCCGGTCCCAGACCACGGGGTCAAACGGTGCCAGCAGGCGCACTTTGGCCGGGATGCGCCAGCCGCGCGTGGGGTCCTCGTCGGCCGGCCAGAACCAGTCGACCCCATCCAGCTTGGCGTGCGCGAGCCGCGCCTTGGCGCGGGCCAGGGTGGGCTTGCGCAGGTCGGCCCACTGGTGGGCGGCGTGGAAGAGCATGGCGATCAGCTGGGACAGGCTGGCGGCCGGCAGCGGGGCGTACTTCTGCACCAGGGCGTCGGCCATGGCGTCCATCGCGGCTTGTGGGTCGGGGTGGGGCTGCCAGGGGGCGGCGAGCCGGTAGACGCGCGTGCCGCTGTCGCGCCGCACCACGTCCAGGTGGCCCCGGTAGTGCAGGCCGTCGAGCAGCTCCGTCGTGAGTCGGCTGTTGCCGCCAAACCAGTTCTTCACCGGCCCGTGGCCCAGGGCGGCATCGACGTCGGCCGGGTGGGCCTCACCCAGGCGTTCGACCTCGGCGAGCACGCTGTGGGCGAGCTTCCAGCGAGCCTTGTCCCACACGCGGCGGGCGCTGCGCGGGTGCATCAGCGCACGCAGCTCCGGCGTGACGAAGCCGTAGTTGATGAAGAAGTCTTCCTGCAGCGACAGGCGCGGGTAACGGCGCTCCAGGTCGCCGGCCACGTAGCCTTTGACACGGTGGCGCAGGGTCAGGTCCTGGGCACGGGCCGGCGCA
>CALMQC010000293.1 GCA_937871895.1 uncultured Roseateles sp.
GCGCGTCGAGCAGGCGGTACAGGATCATCGCGTCCGGCATGTCCGCGACGTGGATCTCGTCAAAGCAGATCAGCCGGAGGCGCTGCGCCATGCGCTTGCCGAGCTCATCGAGCGGGTCGGCAATGCCCTTGAGCTCCTGCAGCTCACGGTGCACCTCGCGCATGAACTCGTGGAAGTGCAACCGCGTCTTGCGCCGCACCGGGACGGACTGGAAGAAGCAGTCCATCAAAAAGCTCTTGCCCCGCCCCACCCCGCCGTACATGTAGACGCCACGCGGGATGGGCGGCTTGACGAGCAGGCGCGTCACCGCATTGGCGCGCCGCGCCTTGTAGGACGCCCACTCGTCCTCGCAGCGCTGCAAGGCAGCAACGGCCGCCAGCTGCGCCGCGTCGGCCGTGAAGCCGCGCTCGGCCAGCGTCTGCTGGTAGAGCTCGGTGACTGACACAGCCTGGGTTTAGAAGTTCAGCGCGCGCTTGTCGACGGCCAGCGCGGCTTCCTTGGTCGCTTCAGACAGCGACGGGTGCGCGTGGCAGATGCGGGCGATGTCCTCAGCACTGGCCTTGAACTCCATCGCCACCACGGCTTCGGAGATCAGCTCCGAGGCCATGGGGCCGATGATGTGCACGCCGAGGATCTCGTCGGTCGTGGCGTCCGCCAGGAATTTGACGAAGCCCGTCGTGTCGCCCAGCGCCCGCGCGCGGCCGTTGGCCAGGAAGGGGAACTGCCCCGCCTTGTAGGCCACGCCTTCGCTCTTGAGCTGCTGCTCGGTCTTGCCGACCCAGGCGATCTCGGGGCTGGTGTAGATGACCCAAGGGATGGTGTTGAAGTTGACGTGCCCGTGCTGGCCGGCAATGCGCTCGGCCACGGCCACGCCTTCTTCCTCGGCCTTGTGCGCGAGCATGGGGCCGCGCACCACGTCGCCCACGGCCCAGACACCGGGCAGGTTGGTGCGGCAGTCGCCGTCCACCACGATGGCGCCGCGCTCGTCGAGCTTGAGGCCCACGGCTTCGGGGTTCAGACCCACGGTGTTCGGCACGCGGCCGATGGAGACGATCAGGCGGTCCACCGTCAGGCTCTGCTCGGCGCCCTTGGCGTCGGCATAGGCGATGGTGACGTCCTTCTTGCCCTTGGTGACCGAGGCGATCTTGACGCCGAGCTGGATGTCGAGGCCCTGCTTCTTGAAGACCTTGGCCGCCTCCTTGGCCACGCTCTCGTCGGCGGCGGCCAGGAAGGCAGGCATGGCTTCGAGGATGGTGACTTCGGCGCCCAGGCGGCGCCAGACCGAACCCATCTCCAGGCCGATCACACCCGAACCAATCACGCCCAGCTTCTTCGGCACGGCCGGGATGCGCAGTGCGCCATCGTTGGAGAGGATCAGGTCTTCGTCGAACTCGGCTCCGGGCAATTGGCGTGCGGTGGAGCCGGTGGCGATGATGACTTGGGCCGCGATCAGCGTCTCGTCACCGACCTTGACCTCGTAGGCGCCTTCCTTGCCACCGGCGAAGCTGCCACGGCCGTGGAAGAAGCTGACCTTGTTCTTCTTGAAGAGGAACAAGATGCCGTCGTTGTTCTGCTTCACGACGCTGTCCTTGCGGGCCACCATCTTGGCCACGTCCATCTTCAGGTTGGACAGGCTGATGCCGTGGTCGGCAAAGCCGTGACCGGCGTGCTCGAAGTGCTCGCTCGACTGCAGCAGGGCCTTGGACGGGATGCAGCCCACGTTCGTGCAGGTGCCGCCCGGGGCCGGGCCACCGGCTGCGTTCTTCCACTCATCGATGCAGGCGACGTTCTTGCCCAGTTGCGCCGCCCGGATGGCCGCGATATAGCCGCCGGGGCCGCCGCCGATGACGACGACGTCGAATTGCTTGGTGCTCATGATTTCTCCGATCTCATTAGCGCCCCTGTCGGAGCGTCGCGAGCGGCCTCAGGGCTAGGCGCGGGTGCCGAGCCACCGGAACGTAGCAGCGCTACGTGAGGATGGCGAGGACGGGACCCGCAACGACGCCATGGGGCCGCGCAGTAGCTCCGACTTAGATGTCGAACAGCAGGCGTGCCGGATCTTCCAGCGCTTCCTTCATCGTCACCAGGCCCAGCACCGCCTCACGGCCGTCGATGATGCGGTGGTCATAGGACATGGCGAGGTAGTTGATCGGGCGCACCACGACCTGGCCGTTCTCAACGACGGCACGGTCCTTGGTGGCGTGCACGCCGAGGATGGCGGACTGGGGCGGGTTGATGATGGGCGTCGAGAGCATCGAGCCGAAGGTGCCGCCGTTGGAGATGGAGAAGGTGCCGCCGGTCAGCTCGTCGATGGAGAGCTTGCCGTCCTTGGCCTTCTGGCCGAAGGACGCGATGGTCTTCTCGATGTCGGCAAAGCTGAGTTGATCGGCATTGCGGATGATGGGCACGACGAGGCCGCGCGGCGAGCCGACGGCGATACCGATGTCGAAGTAGCCGTGGTAGACGATGTCATTGCCATCCACGCTGGCGTTGAGCACCGGGTACTTCTTGAGCGCGGCCACGGCGGCCTTGACGAAGAAGGACATGAAGCCGAGCTTGACGCCGTGCTCCTTCTCGAACTTCTCCTGGAACTTCTTGCGCATCTCCATCACCGGGGCCATGTTCACTTCGTTGAACGTGGTCAGGATGGCGTTGGTGGATTGCGACTGCAGCAGGCGCTCGGCCACGCGGGCGCGCAGGCGGCTCATGGGAACGCGCTGCTCGGGGCGGTCGCCCAGGCTGGGGGCGGCAGGGGCGGCTACCTGGGGCAGTGCCTTGGTGGGCACGCCGGTGGGAATCACGCTTGCGGCAACCGGTGCGGCCGGCTTGGCGCCACCCGCCACAGCGGCCAGCACATCACCCTTGGTCACGCGGCCATCCTTGCCCGTACCGGCCACGGCCGAGACGGACAGGTTGTTATCGGCCAGCAGCTTGGCGGCAGCCGGCATGGCCACATCGCCCTTGGCGCCACCCGCTGCCGCCGCAGCGGCGGGTGCAGGCGCAGCAGCCGCTGCCACTGCGGGAGCAGCGGCGGCAGCGGCAGGCGCTGGCGCACCGGCCTTGCCCTCGGTGTCGATCTTGGCGATGAGCTGCTCGGCCACCACGGTGCCACCATCGCCGACCACGATCTCGGCCAGCACGCCAGCTGCGGGTGCAGGCACTTCGAGCACGACTTT
>CALMQC010000294.1 GCA_937871895.1 uncultured Roseateles sp.
CGGGCAAAGGGGTAGCCGGCGCCTTGGCTTTGGGCGATCTCGTTCTCGTGGTGGGGGAACTGCAGGTCCTGACCACCACCATGGATGTCGAACTGCTCGCCCAGCACCGCACAGCTCATGGCCGAGCACTCGATGTGCCAGCCCGGGCGGCCGGCACCATAGGCGCCGTCCCACTTGGCATCAGCCGGCTCGTCGGGCTTGGCGGCCTTCCAGAGCACGAAGTCCAGCGGGTCATGCTTGGCGCCATCGACGGCGATGCGCTCGCCGGCGCGCAGGTCATCGAGGCTCTTGCCGCTGAGCTTGCCGTAGCCGCCGAACTTGCGGACCGCGTAGTTCACGTCGCCGTTGTCGGCGCGATAGGCCAGGCCCTTGGCCTCCAGGCGTTCGATCAGCGAGAGCATCTGCGGCACGTACTGCGTGGCGCGCGGCTCGTGAGTGGGCCGCTCGACGCCGACCTTGGCGAAGTCCTCGTACATCGCCTCGGTCATCTCCTCGGTGAGCTGGCGAATGGGGATGCCCCGCTCCAGCGCGCGCTTGATGATCTTGTCGTCGATGTCGGTGATGTTGCGCACGTAGGTGACCTGGAAGCCGCTGGCCTTGAGCCAACGGTAGACCACGTCGAAGGCCATCATCATCCGCAGATGCCCCATGTGGCAGAGGTCGTAGATGGTCATCCCACAGACGTACATGCCGACCTGGCCGGGCACGAGGGGTTGAAAATCTTCGACGGCTCGGCTCAGCGAGTTGTAGACACGCAGGGACATCGCGAGAGAGGGGGAGATGCGGGGGCGAAGGCCCCAAAAAACGAAAGCCGCGCAGACGCGGCCCATAGAATGAAATCCAGTATAGCGGGGCCACCCCCGGCACCCTGCCCCACGAGACCGATGTTCCGACTCCCCTTCCGCGCCCTGCTGGCCTTGCTGATGCTGGCTGGCACCGTGCCGGTGCGCGCCGACGAACTGGCCGATGCTCAGCGGTTGTGGCTCGCGCAGCGGCGCGGTGAGGCCGTGGCCCAGGTCGAAGCTGCGCTGAAGAAGACACCCGACGATCTGCGCCTGCGCTTTGCGCTCGGCGTCATGACGATGGAGCTGGGCCAGCAAGCCCGGGCTCGCGCGCTCTTCCAGGCTCTGACCCAGGAGCACCCTGACCTGGCCGACCCGCACAACAACCTGGCGGTGCTGCAGGCTGCGGCCGGTGATCTGGACGGCGCTCGCGCCTCGCTGGAGCAGGCGCTGCGCTTGCAGCCCGACCATCAGCAGGCGCAAGAGAACCTGGGCGACGTGCTGCTTCGGCTGGCCACGCGTGCCTACGAACGGGCCGCCCAGGGTCCGGCGCCCACCACGCCATCGGTGCAGAACAAGCTGCAGCGCACGCAGTCCCTGACCCGCGACCTCAACCTGAGCCATTGAGCCCCCCCGGCAGCTCTGGAGCCCTTGCCATGTTTCGATCCCTGATTGCCCTCACCACGCTGCTCGTCGCCACCCTGGCGCAGGCACAGACCGTCAAGCTCATCACCACCGAAGGTGAGATCCGCATCGAGCTGGATGCCGAGAAGGCGCCCAAGACCGTTGCCAACTTTCTGCAGTACGTGAAGGCCGGGCACTACAACGGCACCGTCTTCCACCGCGTGATCGAGAACTTCATGATCCAGGGCGGCGGCTATGACGCCAAGCTGCAGCAGCGGCCCACCAAGCCGCCCATTCCGCTGGAATCCGACAACGGCCTGCTCAATGTGCGCGGCACCATCGCCATGGCGCGCATGTCCGAGCCCAACACGGCCAATTCGCAGTTCTTCATCAATGTGGTCGACAACGCCTTCCTCAACCGCAGCGAGGACAAGCCCGGCTACGCCGTCTTCGGCAAGGTCATCGAGGGCATGGACGTCGTCGACAAGATCCGCGTCGTGCCCGTGGCACCCCAGGGCGTCCACCAGCACTTTCCCGTCACCCCCATCCTCATCACCAAGGCTTTGATCGAGCCCACCCCGAAATGAGCACCAATCCGCAAGTTGAACTGACCACCAACCTGGGCGTCATCAAAATCGAGCTGGACGCCGTCAAGGCCCCCAAGACGGTCGAGAACTTCCTCGCCTACGTGCGCAAGGGCCACTACGACGGCACCATCTTCCACCGCGTGATCAAGCGCTTCATGATTCAGGGCGGTGGCTTTGATGCCAGCATGAACCAAAAGCCGACCGACGCGGCGGTCGAGAACGAGTCGGCCAACGGCCTGCTCAACGCCAAGTACACGCTGGCCATGGCGCGCACCAGTGCGCCCCACTCCGCCACCGCGCAGTTCTTCATCAACGCCACCGACAACACCTTCCTGGACCGCGCCAATGCGCAGGATGGTTGGGGCTATGCGGTGTTCGGCAAGGTCATCGAAGGCACGGCCGTGGTGGACGAGATCGAGAAGGTGCGCACCAGCAATGCCGGCTTCCACCGCGACGTGCCGGTCGATGCCGTGGTGATCGAGCGCGCGGTCGAACTGCCTTGATCCCCGTCCTGCGGGCCGAAGCGCACTGGCAGCAGATCGACCTGCTGTCTGACCTGCACCTCGGCCCGGAGACGCCGCGCACCTTGGCGCGGCTGGCGCGTCATTTGGCGGAAACACCGGCTCAGGCGGTGATCCTGCTGGGTGACGTGTTCGAGGTCTGGGTCGGCGACGACGCCCGCTTTGCGCCCTGCGAGCACAGCGTCGTGCAGATGCTGCGTGCGGCCAGCAGCCGGCTGGGGCTCTACTTCATGGCCGGCAATCGCGACTTTCTCGTCGGCGCTGACATGCTGTCCGACTGCGGCATGCCGCCGCCGCTGGCCGACCCGACCGTGCTGGAAGCCTTTGACCGGCGCTGGCTGCTGAGCCATGGCGATGCCCAGTGCCTGGGCGATGCCGCCTACCAGCAACTGCGCAAGCAGTTGCGCGACCCAGCCTGGCAACAGGACTTTCTGGCCAAACCCCTGGCCGAGCGCCGCGCCTTTGCCAGCCAAGCGCGGGACGCGAGCCGCAGCGCCCAGGCCGCGATGCTCGCGCACGCCGACCTGGATGCCGACATCTGCCGAGCGCAATTGCAGGACGCCGGCGCGCACGACCTGATTCACGGCCACACCCACCGGCCGGCCCTGCACGACCTGGGCGATGGGCTGCGTCGCCATGTGCTGTCGGACTGGGACTTCGACACCGCCTCGCGTGGCGACCTGCTGCGCCTCAGCGCCGCCGGCCTGGAGCGCATCGCCCTCTGATGCTGGGCGCTTTGCTTAGGCACTGGCAGGCCTGGCGCGATGCGCATCGCATCGCACGCCATGCCATCCCCGATGCCCTCTGGCAGCTCACGCTGCTGCGCTATCCCTTCCTTGCCCAGCTCGGCGCTGCCGACCTCGCGGCCCTGCGGCGTCTGAGCTCGCTCTTCCTGGCCACCAAGGAATTCCATGGCGCCGCCGGCTTTGTCGTGACGGACGAGATTGCCGTCGCCGTGGCGGCCCAGGCCTGCCTGCCCATCCTGCACCTGGGCTTGCAGCGCTATGACGGCTTTGTGGGGATCGTGATGCACGAGTCTGAGGTGGTGGCGCGCCGTGAGGTGACCGACGAGGACGGCATCGTCCACGCCTACGACGAAGAGCTGGCCGGCGAGGCCATGGAGGGCGGCCCGGTCATGCTGGCCTGGCAGGCCGTGGCCAGCAGCGACGACCCCGCGCTGGTGGGCGCCGACGCTGTCTACAACGTCGTGATCCACGAGTTCGCGCATGTCCTCGACATGCAGGACGGCATCGCCGACGGCGTGCCTTTGCTTGACTCGCCGGCTGAACGCGAGGCCTGGATGGCCGTCATCGACCCCGCGTGGGAACACTTCTGTGCGCGCGTGGATGCGGGCGAAGAGACCTTGATCGACCCCTATGGCGCCGAGGCGGTGGAAGAGTTCTTCGCCGTGGCGACCGAGGCGTTTTTCATCGCGCCCAAACAAATGCAGCGCGAAGAGCCGGAGCTCTTCGCGCTGCTGAGTGGGTTCTATCGACGGGCGCCCTAGAGCGCCGGCCGTCGATCAGACCGTCGCCGGTTCGGCGCGCGGCTTGCCGTCCTTCGAAGGCTTGCCGGTGGCCTGGATGTCGAGTTGCACCTGTTCGTCCGCATCGACATCGACCGTCAGGCGGCCGCCGTCCACCAGGCGGCCGAACAGCAGCTCGTCGGCCAGCGCGCGGCGGATGGTGTCCTGGATCAGGCGCTGCATCGGGCGCGCGCCCATCAGCGGATCGAAACCCTTCTTGCCCAGCATCTTGCGCAGCGCGTCGGTGAAGGTGACCTCGACCTTCTTCTCGCCGAGCTGGCTTTCCAGCTGGAGCAGGAACTTGTCGACCACGCGCAGGATGATGTCCTCATCCAGCGCGCGGAAGGACACGATGGCGTCCAGCCGGTTGCGGAACTCAGGCGTGAACAGACGCTTGATGTCGGCCATCTCGTCGCCCTGCTGACGCTGGGTCGTGAAGCCGATGGTGGACTTGTTCATGATCTCGGCCCCCGCGTTCGTCGTCATGATGATGATGACGTTGCGGAAGTCGGCCTTGCGCCCGTTGTTGTCGGTCAGCGTGCCGTGGTCCATGACCTGCAGCAGCACGTTGAAGAC